>DASQHV010000529.1:0-6725 GCA_035631915.1 Candidatus Acidiferrales bacterium
CCGTGAGATCGGCCGTGGGGGCATGGCGGCGGTCTACGAGGCTGAGAACGTCAGCATCGGCAAGCGCGTGGCCGTCAAGGTCCTGGCCAACGAGCTGTCCAACTCGGCCATCGTCATCGAGCGCTTCTTCCGCGAGGCCCGCGCCGCCGCCAGCGTCCACAGTCCGTACATCGTCGACGTTTACGACTCCGGCATGACCGACGACGGGCGCCCCTTCATCGCCATGGAGCTGCTGGTGGGCGAGTCGCGCTACGAGCGCATGGCCCGCGTACGCATCCTCGACCCGCCGACCACCACGCGCATCATCGGCCAGGTCGCCAAGGGGCTCGCCAAGGCCCACGCCGCGGGCGTGGTGCATCGCGATCTCAAGCCGGAGAACATCCTGGTCACGGCTGACGGCAATGTGAAGATCATGGATTTTGGAATCGCGCTCGACGAACTTGCGCGGCGACTCACGTGGTCGGGGCTATCGTCGACGATCGGCACGCCCGATTACATGGCGCCGGAGCAGGTCAGCGGGCGGCGCGGCGACGTTCGCACCGACATCTACTCGCTGGGCGTGATTCTCTATGAAATGCTGACCGGCAATCTGCCGTACTCGGGACCCAACGTGTACAACGTGATGCGCCTGAAGACCAGCGAGGATCCGCAGCCGCCGAGCGCGTTCGCGCCCGACCTCGATAAGCATCTCGAGGAAATCGTGCTCCACGCAATCGAACGCCTGCCGCGCCATCGCTACTCCAGGGCGACCGATTTGCTGGACGATCTGCGCAACCCGTCCAAGGTGGTGATTCACGGCCGGGCGCGCGGGCTCAAGCCCGGCGACGCGGCGAAGCGCCGGCTGTGGCGCGGAGTCGCATATACCGTTTTTTTCTTGTCGCTGGCGGGATTCTTCGTGTTGCAGATTTGGTTGGCTCATCACAACCCGGCGGCACCGGCCGATGCGCGCGGGTCCGCGCGAAGCCAGGGAAAATGATCGCGTCGGCGTGCGCTTGACCGCGCGGGCCGCGATTTGAAATAGGTCAGAACGCCGCAATTCACCGCTCACGGGGTAACGTCAATGGCATACAACGACATCCTGTACGACAAGCGCGACAGCGTCGCGACGATCACGATCAACCGCCCGCAGGCGATGAATGCGTGCACGATCAAGACCTACGACGAGATGCTCGATGCGCTGCGCGATGCCGACGCCGACGACGCGGTGCGCGTGGTCGTGCTGACGGGCGCGGGCCGTGCGTTCTGCGCCGGCGACGACGTCAAGGAGATTTTCCTGAATCCCGAGTTTCGCGATGCGCGCCCGGCCAAGCGGACCGAGGTCGAGGAGTGGCGCAAGCACAACCCGGTCGCGCTTGATCTGTTGATCGAGTACTCCAAGCCGACGATCGCGTCGGTCAACGGAGCGGCCGTGGGCTACGGCTGCGACATCGCGCTGATGTGCGACATGCGCGTGTGCTCCGACCAGGCGCGCTTCGGCGAGGTGTTCATCCGGCGCGGATTGATTCCCGAGGCGGGCGGACTGCTGGTGCTGCCGCGGCTGGTCGGGCTGGCGCGCGCGTACGAGCTGATCTTGAGCGGCGACATCATCGACGCGGCCGAGGCCGAGCGGATCGGGATGGTGAACAAAGTAGTGCCGCACGCTCAACTCGGAGAGGCGACCGCGGCGTTCGCGAAGAAGATCGCGGCGCAGGCACCGCTGGCCCAGCGACTCGCCAAGGAGGCGCTGCGCGTCGGGCTGAATCTCAACCTTCCGTACTTCTTCGACTATCAGCGCCACGGACAGCATCTGATGCTGTCCTCGAAGGACCATCTCGAGGGCGCGAAGTCGTTCGTCGAGAAGCGGGCGGCAAATTTCAAGGGTGAGTAGATCGGCGACGCAACGGCGGCGGGCCGGACTTTCGTTGAAGCCAGCATCTATCCTGGTACTCGCCTCGATCATCGTGCTCGCGGCAACTGCGACGGTGCGCGCCGACGACGCCGCCGGTATTGCGAAGCGGGCTGCGCTGACGACTCCGGCCATGCGCGCGCAGGCGTTCCGCAGCATGGACACTGCATTTCCGTTCCACGTAATCCAGCGCAGTGGACCAGTCGCGGAATTGCCGCGCGCCGAGCGCAAGCTCGAGATAACGTACAGTTATGAAGGTAAGGCGCACACGCTCGACGACCTGCTGACACGATCAGGCACGCAGGGATTCCTGGTCGTCAAAGACGGCAAAGTGATCGAGGAGCGGTACTTCAACGGCGCCGACGAAACTTCGAAGTTTACTTCGTGGTCAGTCGGCAAATCGTTCACCTCGACGCTGGTTGGGCTTGCCGTGGCCGACGGCAAGATCAAAGGTGTCGACGATTCGATCACCGACTACCTACCCGAGCTGAAAGGCTCCGGTTACGACGACGTGCCGATCAAGGACATCCTGGAGATGTCGTCGGGTGTGAAGTTCACTGAGGAATACACCAACGCGCAGTCCGACGTCTCGATAATGTGGAACGCGACGATGGTCCAGCAGTCGCAGAGCATCGCCGAGTACGCGAAGTCGCTCGGCCGCGCAGAAACGCCGGGCACGAAATTCGTCTATCGCAGCGTCGATACAGCGGTGCTCGGGATGTTGGTAAAGCGCGTCACCGGCGAACCGCTCGCCGATATGCTCTCGCAACGAATCTGGCAGCCGCTCGGAATGGAACACGAGGCGACCTGGTTGACCGATCGCTCCGGTCCCGACGGACTCGAGGCGGCCTTTTGCTGTATTAACGCGACACTTCGCGACTACGCCCGCTTCGGACTCCTGTTTCTGCATCGGGGCAGAAGCGGCGACCGGCAACTGGTGCCGGAAAAATGGATCGAAGAGGCGACCAACCCACAGAGCAGGCAGGTGCAATACGGTCATCTGTTTCGCGGCGCGCCGACCGGTTACGGCTACCAGTGGTGGCTGCCGGTCGGTGGCGATGAGCATCCGTACACGGCCGAGGGCGTATTCTTTCAGTTCGTGTACGTGAACCCGAAGTACAACCTGGTGATCGTGAAGACCAGCGCGTTCAACGATTTCTGGAGCGTACCGCTGGAGATCGAACAGTTCATCGCGTTCGACGCCATCGGCCGCACGCTCGAAGACAGCAGCGGCGCTGCGCCGAAGTCGCTGTAGCAAAATCCTACAATCGGACGCATCTCCGTGTCAGCGACGCTTGCGCAGCGGTTGCTTCACCTGCGGATAGAAGGTCGGTGACGCGGCTGCCTTTCTAAACAGACGTTTTATTGTATTTTCCCCTTATAATCACTTGACAGCCACCCGCTTCTCCCCTATCTTCGTCGACACTCAACGAGGATTACCTTATGAAATTCGGTGGAGACAGCCCCGAACTCGATGATATCGATCTGCAGATCATAAATCTCCTGCAGGAACATGGTCGCATCCCCTTGGTCAAACTCGGTGAGCAGGTCGGCCTGTCGGCGCCGTCGGTTAACGAACGCGTCAAGAAACTTGAGGACAGCGGCATCATCACCGGCTACCACGCGTCAGTCGCCGCGCCGCGGCTCGGAAAGGACGTCACCGCGTTCATCGGCGTCTCGATCTCGCATCCGAAAACCATCCGGCTGTTCGAGGAAGCGGTCTCGATGCTCGAGGACGTGCTCGAGTGCCATCACGTCACCGGTCAGCACACGCTGATGCTGAAGATCAAAACCGACAACACTTCGTCGCTCGAACGGCTGATCAGCAGCATTCGCTCGATCGAGGGAGTGGCGCGGACTGAAACGATGGTGGTGCTGTCAACGCATACCGAGCGCGGGCTGATCACGGTGCACGCCAACAACGGCGTCGCGCATGAGCCCGCCAACGGACGGCGCCATCGTCACGGCTCCGCAAAATCCGCACCCGCGGATTCCAGGCGGGTGTCATGATGCACAACTACAACAGCATTCCGAAGGCGCAGGGCCTGTACGATCCTTCGCACGAGCACGACGCGTGCGGTGTGGGCTTCGTCGTGGATATCAAGGGCCGCCGTTCGCATGACATCGTGCAGAAGGCGCTGCAGGTGCTCGACAACCTGACTCATCGCGGGGCCTGCGGCTGCGATCCGCGCACGGGCGACGGTGCGGGAGTTCTGCTGCAGATTCCGCACGAATTTTTCGCGCGCGAGGCGGCGCGGCTCGGCTTCGAACTCCCGGCGCCGGGCGCATACGGCGTTGGGCAGGTTTTTCTGCCGCTGGATGCGAGCAAGCGTCGTGAGTGCGAGAGTGCGTTCGAGAAAATCGTCGCGGAGGAAGGGCAGCGGCTGCTCGGCTGGCGCGACGTTCCGGTGGTCGAGTCGGCGTGCGGAGATATCGCACGGCGCGGGATGCCGTCGATTCGCCAGGTCTTCATCGCGCGCAGCGCTGACTTGGCCGACGTCGAGGCGTTTGATCGCAAGCTGTTTGTGATTCGCAAGCGTGCGATGTCAGCGGCCGAAAATCTCGGCCTGTTCGATCCTGAACTCTTTTATTTTTGCAGCCTGTCGCCGCTGACCGTCGTTTACAAGGGCCAGCTGATCTCGACGCAGATTCCGCAGTTCTTTCCGGACCTGCTCGATCCCGCAGTGAAGACCGCGCTCGCGATGGTGCATCAGCGCTTTTCCACCAACACGTTCCCGAGCTGGGACCGCGCGCATCCGTACCGCTTTCTGTCGCACAACGGCGAGATCAACACGCTGCGCGGCAATATCAACTGGATGCACGCGCGCGAGAAGCTGTTCTCGTCGCCGCTGTTCGGCGCGGACATCAAGAAGCTGCTGCCCATAGTCGAGCCCAATGGCAGCGATTCCGCAATCTTCGACAACTGCGTCGAGCTGCTGGTGCGCACCGGCCGCTCGCTGCCGCACGCCGTAATGATGATGATTCCGGAGGCGTGGCAGAACGATCCGCAGATGAGCGAGGGCAAGCGCGCGTTCTACCAGTTTCATTCGTGCATGATGGAGCCGTGGGACGGCCCCGCGTCGATTGCATTCACCGACGGCATCCGAATCGGCGCCGTGCTCGATCGCAACGGGCTGCGCCCCTCGCGCTACACGGTGACGAAGGACGGGTTGGTCGTCATGGCGTCGGAGACCGGCGTGCTGGATATCGCGCCGGAGAACGTCGCGCAGAAGGGGCGGTTGCAGCCGGGCAGGATGTTCCTGGTCGACACCTCGCTCGGCAGAATCGTGCAGGACACAGAGATCAAAGAGTCGATGGCGGCGCGCAAGCCGTACCGCGAGTGGCTTGACCAGAGCCTGCTCGCGCTCGAGTCGCTGCCGGAGGCGAAGAACGCACCGCCAGTCGACGGCTTCGAGGCCGGCGACCTGCTCAAGCAGCAGCAGTCGTTCGGCTACACGATCGAGGATCTGAAAATGATTCTCGCGCCGATGGCGGCCAACGGGCAGGAGCCGGTGGGCTCGATGGGCACCGACACGCCGCTCGCCGTGCTCTCGAACAAACCGCAGCCGCTCTACAACTATTTCAAGCAGCTGTTCGCGCAGGTGACGAATCCGCCGATCGATCCAATTCGCGAAGAGCTGGTCACCTCGACCGAAACAACGCTTGGCGCCGAGGACAACTTGTTCGAGGAATCGCCGCTGCACTGCCGCCAGCTGCGGCTCACGCAGCCGATCCTCACCAACGAGGAGCTTGAACGGAACAAACGGCTCAATACCGACGGCCTGAAAACGATCACCCTGTCGTCGCTGTATCGCGTCGACCACGGCGAGCAGGGATTGCGCGCGGCGCTCGACGGATTGTGCCGCGACGCGTCGAAGGCGATCGAGTCGGACTACACGATCATCGTGCTCTCGGATCGCGGCGTCAACGCGGAATACGCGGCGATACCGGCGCTGCGCGCCACCGGCGCCGTGCATCATCATCTGATTCGCGAGGGCACCCGCACGCGCGTCGGGCTGGTCGTCGAATCGGGCGAGCCGCGCGAGGCGATGCACTTCTGCCTCCTGATTGGATACGGCGCGGGTGCGGTGAATCCGTACCTGGCGTTCGCGACGATGGCCGGGATGATTCGCGACGAACGACTCAAGGACCTAGACGTCGACACGGCGGTGCACAACTTCGTCAAGGCGGTCGGCAAGAGCATCACCAAGGTCGCGTCGAAGATGGGCATTTCGACGACGCAGAGCTATCGCGGCGCGCAAATTTTCGAAGCAATCGGCCTGTCGAAGGATGTAATCGACCAGTACTTCAGCTGGACGGCGTCGCGCGTCGGCGGCATCGGGCTGGACGCGATTGCGCGCGAGACGGCAGCACGCCACACCTACGCGTTCAAGGTGATGGCGAACCTGGACGGCGAACTTGATGTCGGCGGGCAGTATCAATGGCGCCGGCGCGGCGAGTTCCACATGTACAATCCGAACTCCATCGCCAAGCTGCAGCACTCCGTGCGCTCCGGCAACTACCAGTTGTTCAAGCAGTACACGCGCTTGATCGACGAGCAGAGCCGCTCGCTCGCGACTCTGCGCTCGCTGCTGAAGTTCAACTCCGACCGGCCGCCGGTGCCGCTCGAAGAAGTCGAGCCGGCGTCGGAAATCGTCAAACGCTTCAAAACGGGCGCGATGTCGTTCGGTTCGATCAGCAAAGAAGCGCACGAAAACCTTGCAATCGCGATGAACCGAATCGGCGGCAAGAGCAATACGGGCGAGGGCGGCGAGGATCCCGCGCGTTTCGTCCACGACGCTAACGGCGACTGGCGCCGCAGCGCGATCAAGCAGGTCGC
>DASQHV010000530.1:0-3724 GCA_035631915.1 Candidatus Acidiferrales bacterium
CCGTGGGCGATTGCAGGTTGGGTTCCCTTGATTTCCAACATCCTGCCCGTGCGCTTCATGATGTACGCGTTCCTGGTGGTTGGCGTGATGGCGGCGATATGGTTCGCGCAGGATTCTGTCTCGACTCGAACCAAGTGCGGCGCCGCCGCGATCATCCTGATTTCGATCGCGCCAAATCCGAGCGCGTCTTTCTGGGTCAGCCGGCTCGACCTGCCCGCATTCTTTGCCGAACGAAAATACACGAGCCGTCTCGCACCCGGCGAAATTGTGATGCCTTTGCCGCTCAGCCAGGAAGGCAACTCGATGTATTGGCAGTTGAGCAGCGACATGTATTTCCGCATGGCCGGCGGCTGGACGGGAATTTCGCCGTTCGAGTTTGAACGATGGCCGCTGGTGAACTACTCGCACGGCGCGATCGACTTGCCGGAGGCCGCCGATCAATTGAAGGCGTACATCGCGCACTTTGGCGTGCAGGCCGTGATCGCGGATCCCAGTCACGCCGACTTCGCGCACTGGCAGCCGGCGCTGGCGGCGCTCGGCGAACCTTCTCAGCAGACCGACGGCGTCTGGTTCGCGAGGATTCCAGCAGGAAGTTTCGCCGCATACGCCAAGCTTGCACCGGCGGCTGTGGAAGCGCGCGCCAACGCGCTCCGCTTCGACACGATTGTCGCGTCGGCCGCGAAATATATCGAGGCTGGAAACGACCCGGCACGCTTGTCGGCGCTCGAGCTTCAATCGCGGGGGCTGCTGCCGCTCGACTGGTATCTCAACCCCGCGCCACACAGCTTTGCTGACTGGTCGGTTGCAGAAGTCTCTGCCGGTAACTTCGGCATCGCGATGCCCGGTTCGTACGAAGGCTTGAAACCGCTGATCGACCGCTACATCTCGTCGGCGACCGAGGTGCAGTATCCGGCTCCGGCGCGATGGAGTCCCGGTGTCCGCTACCGCACCGACGTCCTCAAGCCTTTGCTTGTCGTCTTCAGCGCCGCACAACTTCAGGCCGCGGCGGAAAAGCTCAAGACCGCGCCGCCGCCGGAACTCACGACTTCGTTTATCGACGGCGTGTCAGCATGGCCGGAGCTTGGCCGTTAGCGTCGTCGTTGGCGGCGCTGTCGTCCGCCGCGTCAGTCGTCTGATGCGAACGCAGCGCGATCGCCTGCGCTGCAAGCTGCGAGAAGCGCGACGCGTCGACCGTAGCCGCCCGGCGCATCGCATCCTGCCGCGCGAGCATCGCCTCTATTCCGGCGCCGTCGACTCGCAGAGCATCCGCTGCGACGATCTGCGCAAGCCCGCTGCACGGCTCGATCGGATCCGCGAGCAGCTTGCGGAGGATTACCTGTCCGATCGCCGGCTTGAAGTGGATCACATCTATGAAGCCGGTGTCAGAGAGTCCAATTTCGTTGTATCCGGAAAAGTCCCAGAATGGTCCGAGCTCAGCCAGCCGCCGTTTCCATTCCTGAAACGCAGCCCAGTTTCCGGTCTGGCGAATCAGTTCCAGCTCGTAGCCCGACATCGGCGGCACAAACACAATCGTTTCGACACCGTGCCGGCGCGCGGCTTCGATTGTCGCGCGAAACGTGTCGAAGAACTCGGGCGAAAACCGGTAGCCGTCGTAGTAGCGCAGCACGTTGACCGCCTGCGCCACAATTTCGTCCTGCGGCGTCCGCGCCAGCCCACGGCGCCGGTTCGATTCCAGGTCGCTGCAGACCAGCGGCATCGGCCACGGTAGCGCCGACGTTTGCGTGGGCTGCAATTTGGCGGCGCCGCGCATCGCGCGATGCAATTCGTCGAGTCCGCTGGCCAGCGCGTCGAAGCTCAACAGCGTGTCTTCGAATCGCGCGCTCAGGCTGCCCGCCATCCGTGCGTCGAAGTCCGGCCGATCGCGATCCCATTTCTGTTCGAACGAAAAAAAATCGACGCCCCAAACGATTCGTTTGAGTCGCGGATTTTCCAGCGCCAGCGACACAACCTGCGAGAGCTGACGAATCGTCGCGCCGTTCAGAGCACCGTTCATCACGCCGTCACGTTCGCCCTGGTCAATTCGCATCCCGCGCAGCACGCGCGAACTGCCGAGCAAGAGTGTTTCCGGATGCGCCGAGCGGAGAAGATACGGCGTTACAATCCGCTCCTGCTCCACGTGGCGGAATATCGGATCGATCAGTGTCGCGCGCCATGCGCCGTAGGGATTGAGCAGGTAGTTCGCGAGCGCCCCCGCGCCGAGCATCGCGCCCGTCAATGCGAACATCAGGATTACCCGCTGCCGCGTCGGCATCGCAGTTCAGCGAGTCGCCGCCATCGCGGCGCTGCGCGTTTCGTCCTGCCCGGCATACTCTGATGCGTGTGCGGCACGGTCGCGCCCGCGCCGCGCAATCGCTCGTGCGGCAAGCCGGGAATAGAGCGACGGTGCTCTCGTTGCGTCTGCGCGAAGCCGATCCTGACGGACGATCTCAGCGTCTGCGTTGACGTTGTTCACCCGCACCGCGGCGTCGGTGACGATCCGCGCCGCCTCGCTGCACGGCGCGGTATCGGCGCCCAGCACTATTCGCAGCATCAACTGGCCCACTGCGATCTTGAAGTGCATGACGTGCATGAACAGTTCGTCGGTTCGCGCCATCGTGTTGTAGCCCGAGAAATCCCAGTATGGACCGATCAGCGCGAGCTGCCGTTTGAACTCCTGAAACGTCTCCCACTGCCCGCTTTGGCGAATCAGCTCAAGTTCGTACTCGCTCATCGGCGGCACGAACATGACAACGTCAATGCCTCGGGCGCGCGCTGCCGCGACCGTTTCGCGAAGTCGCAGCATAAATTCCCGCGACGGACGATACGCCGCGTAGTCCGGCAAATCCTGCGCGAGCTCATCTTCGATCTCCGGGGTTGGCGTGACCTGCAATCCGCGATACTTCGTCGCACCGAGCTGTTCGCAAATCAGCGTCATCGGCCACGGCATCGCCGCGGTCATCGTCGCCGGCAGCCGGCTCTCGCCGCGTATCGCGCGCCGCGCATAGTCGTAACCGTCGCCCAGCACCGCCGAGCTGAGCAACGTGTCCTCGACTTTCACGCCAATGTTGCCCGACATCCGCGCGTCGAAATTCGGATCTCTCTTGTCCCATCCGGTATTGAACGAAAAGAAATCCACGCCCCATACGATTCGCTTGAGATGCGGATTTTCGAGCGCCACCGACACGATGCGCGAGAGCTGATCGATTGTCGCCGCCGTGAGCGCGGCGTTCATGAACCCGGCGCGTTCGCCCTGCTCGATTCGCATTCCCATCAGCACCCGCGAACTGCCCAGCAGAATTGTTTCGGGGCCCGCGGTTCGCAGCAGATACGGCGTGACCACGCGCTCATGCTCGATCTTGCGAAAGATCGGATTGATCAGTGCGGTGCGCCACGCCCCGTACGGGTTGAGGAGGTAGTTGAGCGCAATCGCGATACCGACCACGGTCGCGGTAAGCAGGAGCATCAGAGTCAATCGACGCGCCAAATTCATCTCGCGGCACTCAAAACTGAAAGTAAATGAATGGCGGCGGATTCGACATGCTCATGATGCTGACCCCCGCGAGCACCGCGAACGCAGCCGCGTACAAGTAATCGCTTTGCCATCGCCAACTCATGATTGTCTGGCGGTTCGGAGCGAACAACGCGACTGCAAGCCCGATCAGAATTTGGCGCATCTCACTCGCGCCGAGCGACCAGTGCGCCGCGCCCCATGCAAATCCGTGCA
>DASQHV010000531.1:0-13974 GCA_035631915.1 Candidatus Acidiferrales bacterium
GTCTCGAAAAGAAAATCGTGACCGCGAATCCACAGGTACAGCGTGATCATCACCAGCATCGGACCCTGCAGCGCCGTCGCCCGCACGCTCATCCATTCGAGGCGAATCGGCAGGTACGCGATCACGAACACCAGGTGGCTGACGACGACCTCCGCCATGTAGATCAACGCCATCAACAGCGCCCATCGCTGACGCGCAAACATCCCGATCGATATGGTCGCGAAAATTCCCGCCTCGACTATCACGATCGTTTGCGCATCGTCGCCGGCGAATCGCACACCGGCAAACACGGTCTCGAGCGGATCGACCAAACCGACGCTTGCAGTGTGGGCGTAGACCGCGAGCATCAGGCATAGCGCCCACAAACCCGACATCGCCGCGAACACGCTGAGGTCAAAGGGCCACTTGGGATGCTTAGGCCGACGCGCGGCCGAATTTGGATTTCCGTCCATGAGCGAGGCCACAGGCTATCAGAGCAATACAAGGCGTATCAAGAGTCGATAAATCGGTTCCCTGCGACAACTTGTCGAGATTTCGCGCCGAGCCCGTAGAGCCGCGCTCGGCAGCGCTTGCGCGCGTTCGCGATGCTCGTCGATAATCGCGCCGTGCGGAAACCTAGGAGCAGTTTGCGATGAACGGCGTGCATGACATGGGCGGGATGGACGGCTTCGGGCCGGTAGTCCGCGAAGTCGGCGAGCCGGTGTTTCATGCCGACTGGGAGGGGCGCCTCTACGGAATCGTGGGCGGTCTCCTGGGTGGGGTCGGCGTCAACATCGACGAGTTTCGTCATGCGGTCGAGCGGATACCTCCGGCGCGCTACCTGGCGTCAAGCTACTACGAACGATGGCTGGCGGCGCTGGAGACTTTGCTGGTCGAGCACGGCGTGGCGACGCGCGAGGAGTTGCGCGCATCGTTCGCAAAGTTCGGCGCGGATGCGGGAATCGACGCCGCCTCGATCGCTCGCGCGGTCCAGACGAAAGGGCCGGCGCCGCTCAAGGAAGCGGGCGACGCAAAGGCGCCGCGGGCGCGCTTTGCGAAGGGCGATCGCGTGCGCGCGCGCAATCTGAATCCGCCGGGGCATACGCGGCTGCCACGCTTCGTTCGCGGCAGGAGCGGAGTCGTCGCGCGCGACTGGGGGGTGTTCGTCTTTGCCGACACCAACGCCCATCACGCGGGAAAAAAGCCGCAGCACTGTTATTCGGTCGCGTTCGACGCGCGCGAACTGTGGGGCAAGCCGGCCCGCACGCGCGAGCGGATCTACATCGATCTGTGGGAAGACTACCTCGAACCAATCGAGTCGAAATCAAAATCCAAGCCGCGTCGCAAAGCGCAAGCGAGAAAGAAGAGTGTCAGGCGACCATCATAATACCGAGGAAAGCGGTCCCGCCGCGCGCGTCAAGGCGATCGAGGAGCTGCTCGCATCAAAGGGACTGATCGATCCTGCGACGGTGGACGCAATCGTCGACACGTATGAAAACAAGGTCGGGCCGCGCAACGGCGCGCGCGTCGTCGCGAAGGCGTGGACCGATCCCGCGTATCGCAGACGGCTGCTGGCCGACGCCACCGCTGCGGTCAGAGAGCTCGGCTACGCGGGCCCCGAGGGCGGGCACCTGGTGGCGGTCGAGAACACGGCGCGCGTGCACAACCTGGTCGTCTGCACGCTGTGCTCATGTTATCCGTGGCCGGTGCTGGGCCTGCCGCCGGTCTGGTACAAGAGCTTCGCCTACCGGTCGCGCGCGGTGAGCGATCCGCGCGGCGTGATGAAGGACTTCGGACTCGAGCTTGCGCCGGAGGTCGAGGTTCGGGTCTGGGATTCGAGCGCGGAAATCCGCTACCTGGTGATTCCGGAGCGTCCAGCCGGCACCGACCGCATGAGCGAGGCGGAGCTTGCGGAATTGGTCACGCGCGACTCGATGGTCGGCGTGGCGAAAGTTGCGCCGCCAAAGCGGGCTGCACGATGAGCGACGCGGCGCTGCGAAAACTCGGCTACGGCGCGCGGCTCGACGGCAACCAGGTGTTCAGCGCACCCTGGGAGGCGCGTGCATTCGCGATCGCACTGCGCCTCTCAGAGGCGGGACATTTCACCTGGGACGAGTTTCGCGAGCATCTGATCGCGGAAGTCGGCGCGTCGGACAAAATCCGCGCGCGCGACGGCACCTCAGATCACGGCGAGTACTTCGAGCATTTTCTGCGCGCGCTGGAAAAACTGCTCGCCGAAAAAAATCTCGCCGAATAGCTTCGGCCGGCCCGCGTCAGACCACGCGCGCGACGCCGGGGATGCTCCGAATCGCGGCGCTGGCTCCCCAACTCAAGAGCAGCACGCCGACGAAAACGATCGTTCCTTTTTCGATCGCGGCGAGAGGAACGGCCAGCAGAGCCAACTGCAGCCACGAAACGAACGCGTAGTGAATCAGGTACATCCCGTATTCGTTGTCGCTCAGGCTGTCGTAGGTCCAGCGCCGGCGCGTCGCAAAGCGGATGAACAGCGCGAGAAAAGCAAACGACTCGGCGCCGCACGTGATTGCGAAAATGCAGCCGCCAACCCCGCTTATCATCGACGGCGACATTCCGCTGTGGCCCGTTATCGCCATTAGTACGAACGCGACGCTTAGAAAAAAAACGGTCAGCGCGAGGGCAACCCAGCGTCCCCAGTGGCGCGCGAGAACTCCGTCCGGCGCCAGCAGTCCGCGGTCGATCCCGTAGGCGCCGACGCCGATTCCAGCAACGAAATAAACCAGGTAGTGAAACAGACGCGCGGTCTGGAACTGGAAAGGCCCGACACTCGTCCAGTTCATCGGCCCGAATGCCACGGACATCGGAGCGAACACCGCCGCCGAGACCGCGATCAGCATCAGAAACAATCGCACCGGATGCTCTCGCGCGTTGGAGGAAAGCCGGCCGACCGAAGCGCCGAAATTCGGCGCGATCGCGAATATCGCGGCTGCGCCGAGATCGAAAGCGAGCAGCAGCCATACAAACCACGCCGGTCCGGTCGGCCAATCGCCAAACGCCATCCACTGGCGAATGTATCCCGACACGCCGTGCCCGCCCATCTGAATATAGGTTGGGTAGTACGCGATTGGCGCGACAACCAGCGCGGCGACGAGGAACGGGATGCCGAGCCGAATCATGCGGTCGCGAACGAATGTTCCCGTGCCTTTGCGCCGGAGGCTGGACCACACGAACAGCCCCGAGACGAAGAACATCAGCGACATGAAGAAGTCGTCGTTGAAGCCGACGAACAGGCCGAACCCGGTCCAATGCGCATGCTGATCGACAATTGGAAACGCGCGCCAGATTCGCGGTAAATCGTCCAGCGACTTCGGAAGCGGCGGTGGCGAGTCGAGGTACGCGATCACGGAGTGATGCGCGAGAACAAGTATCACCAGGAAGGCGCGCAGATATCCGAGAGCGAGGTTATGTGTCGGCCGCGGAATCGGCTCGCGCTGGATCGACGCGGGCGCCGGCGAGACTGATGGAGCCGTCACTGACGCCATGGTTCATCGCTCGCGACGGTGTAATGCATCACTCACGAAGCTAGCCACTGCGACGTGCCATGCGCAACGCAGCCGTCGCAATGCGCGGCGCAGTTTTTTGAATGCGGCGTTAGCGGGACTTCGGGATTCAGGAATCTCGCGCTAGGCGTTCTTGCCCTGCTTGCCCTCGATCCACTGGAACATCAACTGCTGGTAGTACTCGAGGTTGCGTCCGAGCAGGAACACCTTGGGGACGCCAAGGATGCGCGCGTAGACCGCGGTGTGCGTCGGATTCTCGCTGCCGAACTCAAGCTTGATCGGCTGCGACCGCCCAGCCGATTCGATTGTCAGCTGTGCCTTGGGCTTGTCGAGTTCGAACTGGGCCAGGTCCTTATCAGTTTCGGAAACGACCTCGACTGACTTGGCCTGGACCAGCAGCTGAATCATCGCGTTCATCAGGTCTTGCGGGATGAACTTGCCGGGAGGCTCGACCACATCGTAGCGCCCGCTGGCGAGTTTCTGAAACTTCAGTGTTTCGGCGCCGACGGTGACCGTGATCGCCTCGATTGAGTCCAGCTTCAGCAGGCTCTCTTCCTTCTCCTGCAGCGTGGAGGCCGGCTGAATCTTCGGGAGGCTCCAGAAGTACACCGGCAACAGGGCGAGAAATATGATCGCGTAGATAATTGCCGGGCGCACCCTCAAGCGAAGAACCTCCTGCGCATCAGCACCGCGATGCCAATCAGAAAGAGGATGCCCGGCTGCACGATCGAGCCGAGCATCAGCAGGCGGCGCGCCTGCAGGTCGGTCACCGAGAAGGCGGCGGTTTCGGCCTTGTTGAGGCGCTCGCGGCTGGCGATCAGCATCTCGTCGCCGGCCATCTCGTTGATCAGGCTGACGGCGAGGTCGCGATTGCCGGACATTTCGAGGAACTGGTTGGAAGCGAATGCGGAAGTGCCGATTCCCACCACGCGCGTCATCTGCGTGACCGGTATATGCGCGTTGGCCGCGGGCGCAAAATCGACTTCGGAGGCAACGGGAATCGGGCCCTTGATGTCGCGCGGCACCTGGAATTCGGTGATGCCGGTAGTGAGCGCCTTGGGGTCGCCCGAGGCCCAGCTTTCGTGCGACGACTGCAGCAGCTTGCGCTCCTGCTCGAGCCTCAGATCGCCCGGCGCCGTCGCGCCGACCTCGCCGGTGATCATCACACCTCGCGCCAGCGAAAAAATCGGCCGTCCCGTCATCGCGCGCGTGATCGCGCTGTCTTCGGAGATCAGCGGAATTTGCGTGGTGAGAATTTCGGCGGCGGTTAGACGATACGCGGGATCGACGATCACCTGCCCGATGAAGTCGAGGTAGTACTTCCTCAGGAACTCGACCAGCGTCGGCGAGCCGAACGGATCGATCAGCGCGATGTAGTGCCCGCCGTGATCCAGGTACTTAGCCAGCGCCGCCAGCTCCTCGGGCAGGAAATCCTTGCGCGGTCCCAGCGACACGACCACCTTCGCGTCCTCGGGCACGCCGCTCGCGAACAGTGACACGTTGTCTACCTGGTAGTTGTTCTGCTCGAGCAAACCGCGCCACTGCGAGTAGCCCATGTAGCGCTCGGAGTCGAAAACGTCGCGCTCGCCGTGCCCAATCGTGAAGTAGATGTGCTTGTTGACGTCGGACGAGACCTGCAGGATCGCCGGGATCAGAAGTTCGCTGCGCGCGTTATCGAAGTCGCGGCGCCGCCCCTGCGTTTCCACCACCACTTCGCCGTAGCTCGACACGCCGTACTCGCGCGCCATGCCCGGCGCCTTGTTGACGTCGATTACCTGGTAGGTGAGCCGCGGCGTGAACGCGGCGGCCTGGAACAGCAGGTCCTGCAGCTCGATGTACGCGGGATCCTCGGTCCTGACGAAGGCCATCACCTTGACGTTGTGCGTCAAACCGCTCAGCACGCGCTTGTCGAACTCGGAGAGCGAGAAGCGCTTGGTCGGTGTCAGGTCCCATCGGATATTGCGGGTCGAGATGATCGCGTTGGTCACGAACAGCAGCGCGCCGAACGCAATCACGGTGGCGACCAGCACGAGAAAATTTCTCCAGATCGCGCCGCGACCCACGGCCGCGGGATGCTCTAGCGGCGGCCGGTCCACTTGCGTGCCTCCATCGAGCGCATCGTCATGAACAGAAAAAAGGCGATGAAGAAAATGAAGTAAGTGATGTGATCGAGATCGATCACGCCCTTGGCGAACCCGCCGAACTGGTCGAACAGCGAAAACGAGCGCATCAGCGTCAGCCACGGCCCCTGAAAGACGGCCTCGTTCCAATTCAGGATCCAGAAAAACAGCAGCAGCGTGATGGTGCACATCCCGGCCATCACCTGGCTCTCGCACAGCGACGAGATGAAGACGCCGCACGCGATGAAGGCGCATCCGATGAGCAGCAGGCCGGTGTAACCGGCGAACAGCGGGAACAACGGAAACCAATGGATGCTGTAAAGGTAGATTGGATACAGCATCGTCATCACGAGCATCATCACGAAGATCAAGACCGAAGCGAGGTACTTGCCGCCAAGAATCTCACCGTCACGCAGCGGATAGGTGTACAGCAGCTCGACCGTGCCGAGCTTCCGCTCCTCGGCGAACAGCCGCATCGTGATGAACGGCAGCGTCAGCAGCAGGCATAGCCGGATATCCGAGAACAGCAGTTGCCAGTAGTTCTGGATGATGTCGCGGGCGAACGCGATAGTCATGAAGAACACCAGGTCGCTGAACGCGTAGTAACCGGCCAGCACCAGGAATATTCCCGACAGGACGTAAACCAGCGGGAACGCGAAGTAAGAGCGCAACTCTTTGCGCGTTACCGCGAGCATCCGGCCCACCGAAAATCCCGTGCCGGCAGCGCGAATCGCGGCGCGACGGGAGTCGGCGGCGGATCCTGCGACGTCTAATGTGGCTGCACCGTTGGACATCCAATACCTCTGGCCGCGATACCTCTGGCCGTGACGAGCGCTGAGCGCTAGTTCACCCGCTCTTCTTTAGTGACGAGCCGCATGAACAAATCTTCAAGGCTAAGCGCCATCGGCTTGACCTCGAGCAGGCCCCATCCGTGCTGCACGACGCACGCGGCCAGCGCGCTGCGGACTTCCTCGCCGTGGCCGTTCGAAATTGCGACGTAGGAGCAGAGCCCCGAGGTGCCGGCGTCGACGGGCCGGTCCTCGATTCGATCGACAAACTTCACGGCGGCCAACGCCTCGCGCACCGCCGGCGCCGGGCCCGACACCGTGATCAAGGTCTGGTCGCTGCCCTGCAACTTTGACGTGAGCTGCTCGGGCGTGTCCTGCGCGACGATGACGCCCTTGTCGATGATCACCACGCGCCGGCAGGTCATGTTGACCTCCGGCAGGATGTGCGTCGAGAGCAGCACCGTCGAGCGGCCGGCAAGCGAGCGAATCAGCTCGCGGATTTCCACCACCTGGCGCGGGTCGAGGCCGACGGTCGGCTCGTCGAGAATCAGTACCTCGGGATCGCTCAGGATTGCCTGCGCGATTCCGACACGTTGCCGATAGCCCTTGGACAGCTTGCCGATGAGTTTGCGGCGAACGTCCTTCAGCCCGCAGGTGTCGAGCGAGTACTCGATGCGATCGCGGGTGGTCTTGGGATCGATCTCGCGCACGCGCGCGCCGAACTCCAGCAGCGCGTCGACGCTGAGGTCGGGGTAGAGCACCATGTTTTCGGGCAGGTAGCCGACGCGGCGGCGCGTTTCGAGCGAGTGGTCAGCGACGTCAAGGCCGCCGATTAGAGCGCGTCCGGACGTCGGCGGGAAGAAGCCGGTCAGGATGCGCATGATCGTCGTCTTGCCGGAGCCGTTGGGTCCCAGCAATCCGATGATCTCGCCCTTCTCGACTTTGAAGGAGACGTTGTTTACCGCAAGCGTCGTGCCGAAGTACTTGGTTAGCTCCTGGACCTCTATCATGAAGCCTGCTTTTGCCCTTGCCGGACGCGAAATTCGCCGCTCCCCGCTTCAACAGGCGCGGGGACAGCGGACACAACTTCCAATGTATTGCAAACGGCGCCTGACCAGAAATGCAATTCTCGGCATTCTAAGGAGCACCGACCGGCGAAGTCAATTCGGTATTTTTTCGCGCGCCGACGCTGCGCGCCGCTAGTTTTTCTCCTCGACGCGAGGGAGCAAATAGCGCTGCCACTCCGCCAGGAATCCCAGCGTGCGCAGGTCGGGCATCCGGTCGAGATAAACGTCGCCCTTCAAATGATCCGTTTCGTGCTGGACGACGCGCGCGTGAAAGTCCGACGCGACAATATCCAGCGGCTCGGCGTTGCGGCCCAGCGCCGTGACCCGCAGCTGCTTGAAGCGCGGCACCCGGCCGCGCAGGTCGGGGATCGAGAGGCATCCTTCCCAGTCGTCGACCATCGTGCGATCGAGAATTTCCACCTTCGGATTTATCAGCACGGTCAGCGGCACTTGAGGCATGTCGGGATAACGCGGATGGTCGTGGACTTCGAGCACGGCCAGCTGCAGCGGCAGATGCACCTGCGGAGCGGCCAGGCCGACGCCGCTGTATTCGTGCATCGTGTCGATCATGTCGTCGACGAGTTTCTGGAAGTCGTGGGTGCGAATCTGGTCGACGGCGACCGGTTTCGCGACGGTTCTGACCGAGGGGAATCCGAGTCGGGCAACTTTTAGAATCATTTCTTGGCCTCAATTGCGCACTCGAGAAAAAAGCGATTGTAGCCCTACCGGTTCGCAACGTACAATTTCGTCCGGCGTCAGTTGGCAATGATGGGTCTGCGTATTTCCGCCTGGGGTGTTCGCCGCGCAACTGTCGCGCTTCTGCTCCTCATCGCGTTAGCGCTCGCCACCGGCTGGACTTCGATCCCAGCCCGCGCCGGCTCGGGTGGCGCCGCTACAACTGACGCAAAAATCCCGGCGCCTTTGCCCAGAGAAATCGTGGTCAACCGCGTGGCAGTGATCGATCCGATGTCGCTGCCGGCGCCAGGCTCGACGACGCACCGCGGTGCGCGTCCGCTGCGCGTTGCCGACCCCGCTGCGTATCTTCAGATGAAGTCGGCACTCGCGAACGGCTCGATCATGCCCCTGCTGCCGTCGCTCGCGTCGGGTCCGTCGGCAACGCTGCCGGAGGTTCTCCTCAACTTCAGCGGGCTGGCGGCTGCGGAAAGCTGCGGCGGATGCGAGCCGCCCGACACGCAAGTCGCAGCCGGCCCGTCCCACGTGTTCGAGGTCGACAACGTCCGCGGCCAGATCTTCGACAAGAGCGGCAACGCGATGACGTCGTTCGACCTCAACGCTTTCTTCGGTCTCAACACGAACCTCTTCACCAGCGACCCCAGGATTCGCTTCGACACGATTTCGGGGCGATGGTTTGTCTCGCTACTGTCGCTGGACGCCGCCGATTTGAAGACTTCGCACAACGGCTTCATCAATCTCGCCGTCTCGACGGACTCCGATCCCACTCACGGGTTCACGGCGTATCAGATCGAGACCGCGGCGAGCTTTCCGGACCAGCCGGCGCTCGGCTTCAACGAAGACAAGGTCGTAACCTCCGCCAACGCGTTCACCTGTTCACCGAATTGCAGTGCGACTGGCTTTCAGGGCAACGAATTCGTGGTCTGGAACAAGGCGGATCTGCTCGCGGGCGCGATGAATCCGTCGCTGGATTTCTTCGGACCGCCGCAGGACACCACCAACTCGATCATACAGCCGGCCAAGAGCCGCAGCTCGACCTCGACGCTGTTCATGGCGTCGGCGGACAGCTCGAGTCTGAACATCTGGTCGCTCGACGGAGTGCCCGGTGTCGGAGGCGGCACGATGCCGACTGTGACATCCAAGGTGATCAACAACTTGGCTATGCCGCCGCCGGCGCATCAAAAGAATCCGAAATCGATACTCCTCGACACGGGCGACACGCGCCTGCAGGACGCGGTGTTTCGCGACGGCCAGTTGTGGGCGTCGGGAGATACCGGATGCGTACCGAGCGGCGACTCGACCGAGCGCAGTTGCATGCGCTTCATCGAGGTTACGACGGCGAACATGAGCGTGGTGCAGGATTTCGATTTCGGCACGTCCGGCGACTACTACTACTATCCCGCGATCGATCTCGACAGCGCCGACAACCTGATGACCGCCTTTACGCGGTCGTCAGCCAACGAGTTTCCGTCGGCCTACGTTGACGCGCGCCTCGCGAGCGATCCCGCCAACACGCTCGGCGCCCCGCTCTTTTACAAGGCCGGCATCACCGACTACACGAGCACGCACAAGCGATGGGGCGATTACTCGGGCGCGGCAATCGACCCGTCGGATCAATCCTCGTTTTGGGTGGCCGCTGAATTTGCCGCTGCCGGCAACAACGTCAACTGGGGCACCTGGATCGCCAAGGCGACCATTACCACCGGCTCGCCGTCCGCGACGCCCACCCCCGGCCTGGGGCGTCTGCGCGTGGCACCGCAGCCGCTGCAATTTCACAAGGTCGCGGTCAATTCGTTCAAGGACAAAACCCTGAAGGTGAAGAACAGGGGCATGGGAGATTTGCACGTTACGATCGGGTCGCTGACGCCGCCCTTCAGCGTGACCGGCGGCGGCTCGATAGTGATCCCAAAGGGTCAGATGGCCACCGCGACGATTACCTTCGCGCCAAACGCGACCGGTACGGCCTCTCAAACGCTGGTCATCAACAGCGACGATCCGACGCTGCCGCTCGAAGACTTGAACGTGGTCGGCATCGGCAAGTGAGCCGCACGCGCGCGCCGCGATTCGTCACTTCGCCATCGTCTTGCGCAGCCCCTCGGTCTTCTGGCGCATGATGCTGACCAGCTTGTCGTAGCCGTCGCTGTTGAGCACGCGGTTGAACTGGTTACGGTAGTTGGCGATCACGCTGATCGCATCGATCGAGATGTCGTAGATTTTCCACTCGTTCCCGTCGCGCCGCATCAGGTAGTTGACCTGCAGGGGATTGGCGCGGTCGCTGAGCGCGACGGTGCTGAAAACCTCGGCGTAGTCCGGGCCGTCGGGCGTTTCCTTGGTGAACTGGATCTTCGACGATTCGATTTGCTGGTTGACCTTTTCGACCGAGTAATCTTCGATCCGCGAGAGGTACGCGTCTTCGATAAAGGTCGTGAAGAGGGGCACGAACTCGCTCTTTTGCGCGGGCGTGAAGTCGCGCCAGTGATAGCCGACCGCCGAGCGCGACATTTCCTCGAAATCAAAATGGCTCTCGGCGATCTGACGCAGCTTGGCTTCGCGATCCGTCTCGGCAATCTGTTTGTCTTTGAACACGACGATCGATTGGTCGATCACCGATTTCACCGAGCCCGTGGCCGCAGCCGGCGCGCCTGCCGGCATCGATTGCTGCGCCGCAGCCGGAACCGCGCGCACGATTGCGAGCATCGCCACCAGCGCGGCCGCCGCGAGGAAGAGCGAAGAGGTGTTGTTGAACTTGTGCAAAATCATCGATCGAGAAATATCCGACGCGGCGCGGTCATTCCAGCCGTGCGCGGAGAGTCGTCTGAACTGTTGCGATTCAGTTGGAGATTGCGTCGCGTCGGCGCCGTTGCTACAGCGCGGGACCGTTCTTGAACTGCTTGCGATCGTCGTCGTCGCCGTCGGCGGGACGCCGCTGGCAGCTCTCCGCGAGCCATCGATTGGTCACGTTGTCCGACAACGCAACACCGCCCGCGTCGACCGCCCAGGTCCGGCTGTTGATCGTCGTTTGATTGAAGATTCGCCCGCAGCTACGGCAGGTGAACGCCAGGCGCGACCCGCCGCCCGGAGAAATAGACTCAAGGGTGCGGACTTTCCAATCGTGCGATTTCCACGGCGTCACCGAATCTATCCGCATTTCGTCTCCCGGCTGAAAGCCCCGTCCCGTCGGCGCGCCTGCGATACGCCGGCGCCGTTCTGGCTGAGCAAATGGCTACGCGGTTCCGTTGCTGGTCGAGCGTTTGGCCGGCGCGCGCCGCTTGCGCTCGCCGCGATACTTCGGCGCTCCGCTCTCGGGCGGGCGGTACGGGTCGACGTGAATCTTGCGGCCTTCGAGCTCGGCGCCGCTGAAGTACACCGCCGCATTGACCGCGTCGTCCACTTCGACCATCTCGACGAAGCCGAAGCCCCTCGACTTGCCGGAAGCCCGGTCCGTGATCACCAGTGCG
The DNA here is from genome assembly GCA_035631915.1 of Candidatus Acidiferrales bacterium. Lineage (GTDB taxonomy): Bacteria > Desulfobacterota > Binatia > Binatales > Binataceae > Binatus. The sequence continues at coordinate 11,642 of DASQHV010000531.1, forward strand.
CCGCCGACCCGTCCGATCTTCGAAAACAGCGTCCGCAGGTCGTCGCGCGTAACCGACTCAGCGAGATTACCTACATATATTCTGGGCACCGGACCTCCTCGCAGAGCAAAACTAGAGCCGCCTGCCGACTCCCCGGTCGGGGAGTTCGGCGACCGATTAGGAATGCGGGGATCCGCAGGTGCAGGAAGGATCGGATCGCCCGAAAAACGACTGAGCGGGCATGGTCTGCCCGCCCAGCCTCAGATCAATTTACCAGCGGCCACCGCCGCGATTGTCGCCACCGCCGCCGCCGCGACGATTGCCACCGCCGCCGCCGCCGAAGCTCGATTCGCGGGGTTTGGCCTCGCTGACCTTGATGTTTCTACCCTTCAGATCGGTGTCGTTCAGGGTCTGTATCGCCTTGGCCGCCTCTTCCGCATTCGACATCTCGACGAAGCCGAAGCCCTTCGATTGGCCGGAAAATTTGTCGGTGATTACAGCGACGCTCTGAACCTGGCCGGCTTGTGAAAAAAGCTCTTCCAGGTCGTTTTGGGAGACCGAGTAGGCCAGGTTGCCTACGTACAATTTGCTGGGCATCTATTGCCCTCCGTAAGAATTTGCCGGGAAGCTCTCGAACAGAAAACCCGGGCCAATTCCCGGGCTTAGAGAAAGGAACAATCCGAGCGTTTAGATTGTAACCCTACTCTGTTTGAGGATGCGAAGATAGGGGGGCAAAAATACGCCCCTTAGCCTGGCTCGCGCTGCTGCCCTAGTCGAGCAAACCGGATGCCAACGACCTGAATTTGCGCCACCTTTCACTGCCGGGGACGCGTCGCCTCGAGCGCCATCGTCTCCAGCGGCACCATCTCCCTCCCCTCCGCGCGCAGATTCTCCGGCAGCCATGCGGCCTCGGCGTGGCATTCAAGGCCCTTGAACGCAGGCTCGTCCGTTTCGTTGGCGCGGTGATAACCCAGATTGGAGAAACCGGCGTCACTCACGCTGCGGCGCAGGGTCTCGCGATCGTACAGGAATTGATGCCCCCAGTGACGCACGTGATGGTTGAGCACCAAGGTCGGGTGGTTGATTTCCACTTGCGGCAGGTACGCGCGGGTCGCCCAACGCAGGTAGCGCTCCTGCATCTCGCTGCGGCTTGCCGTGAACAGGCTCAGATAGAACTCCAAGTCGGGAGTCACGACGCGAATCTTGCCGCCGGGCTTCAGGACGCGGAACGATTCGCGCAGCAAGTGAAGGCCGCCCTCGTAGGACAGGTGTTCGATCAGATGCTCGCTGAAGAGGTAGTCGATTGACCGATCGGGAAGCGGAAACCTCGCGGCCGCGTCCATGTAGATCACGCCCGGGCGCAGCGGCTCGAGGTCGGCATTCAGCCATCCGCTCAGCACGTTCATGCCGGCGCCGATCTGCAGCATGCACACGCGATGAGTGCGCAGGTATTCGGCGATTACGCGACGGCGGGTTGCCAGGCTTGCGGCGCGAACACCGGTGAGTCGGAGATACGCGGCCAGGCGCTTCAGATGGCGGCCTCCGACGACGACGGGGGTCGCCGCCTTGTGGCGCTTCAAGAAGGACTTCAGCGCGAGTGGCAGTTCCGAATCCACCAGTACCTACTCATATATCATGGCGTAGCGGCGCGAGTGGGATTTTGCTCTGCGCCGAAGAGACGCTTGCCAGTTCGGGTCGATTGCCGCGATACTCGCGCATTCTGTTCCAGGCGGGGGAGACCAGTGCGCTGCTCGAAGTGCGGATTTGAAAATCCTGCGGCGGCGAAGTTCTGCAGCGAGTGCGCCGCGCCGATGGCTGCAAAGTGCCCGCGCTGCGGAGCGAGCAACCAGCCGGGCGCCAAGTTTTGCAACGAGTGCGCCGCGGCGCTCGCCCCTGCGTCAACCGTCAGTCAACCGGCGCCGGCGGTCCGCGTCACCGCGGAGCAGCCCGATTCTTCCGCTGCGCTCGAGGGCGAGCGCAAGACCGTCACCGCGCTGTTCGCCGACATCAAGGGCTCGATGGACCTGATCGAGGACATCGATCCCGAAGAGGCCCGCGCCATCGTCGATCCCGCGTTGAAGCTGATGATGGATGCGGTCCACCGCTTCGACGGCTACATCGTGCAGTCCACCGGCGACGGGGTCTTCGCGCTGTTCGGCGCGCCGGTCGCGCACGAGGACCATCCCCAACGCTCGCTATACGCGGCGCTCCGAATGCAGGACGAGGTGAAGCGCTACGCCGAGAAATTGCGCGCCGAGAAGGGCGTCAATCTCCAGGTTCGGGTCGGCGTCAACACCGGCGAGGTGGTGGTCCGATCGATCAAGACCGGCGAGGGTCACGTCGAGTACACGCCG
>DASQHV010000532.1:0-11313 GCA_035631915.1 Candidatus Acidiferrales bacterium
CCGCTGCGCACCGCTTCCTGCGGGTCGCGATTGGTCGATGCTATCAGCCGTGCATTCACCGCGACTTCCTTGGTCGAGCCGACGGGCCGCACCAGCCGCTCCTGGATCGCGCGGAGCAGCTTGCTCTGCGTCTCGGTGCTCATTTCGGTGACTTCGTCGAGGAACAGCGTGCCGCCCTCGGCGGCGCGAAACAGGCCCAGGTATTCGGCGTTGGCGCCGCTGAAAGCGCCGCGCTTGTAGCCGAACAGTTCGCTCTCGATCAAGTCCCTGGGTATGGCCGCGCAATTGAGCGCGACGAATGGCGCGGCGCGGTTGCCGCCGCATTCATGGACTGCGCGCGCAACCAGCTCCTTGCCGGTGCCGCTCTCGCCGACGATCAGAATCGTGCCGCGCGTGGCGCCGGCCGCTTCGACCCGCTCGTACAGTTGGCGCATCGAGGCACTGGCGCCAACCAGGCCATGGAAGCGGTTGCGCGCGTGAGGCGGCGACGCCTTGGCTTCGGTCTCGAGCGCCTGGATCCGCTCGTTGGAGACCGCCGCCTTGGACCGGAAATAGGTGTCCGAGAGGACGATGATGCGGATGTGACTCAGCTTGTCGAAAGTTTGGTAGCTGCGCGGCATCAGCGGCGGGAAGGAGGGAAACGCGGTCGCCGCGCTTTCCTCGAACAGGTGCATCGAGACGATCAACTCGGAGAAGGGCACGCCGCGCTCGGCTAGCAGCTCAGCACTCCGCCTGACGTCCGCGGCAAAGCGATCCATGTTGAGGGCGAGCAGGTCGCGCAGGATGCACTCGAGTTCGCTGCCGAAGATCTCGAAGAACTCGGCCTTGCCGAGAGTCCGGCTATTGGCGAAGTGAAGTTCATAGAGCCGGTACCAATGCTCGAGCACGCTCTGCCGGCGGCGCTGGATTGAAGCCAGAAGAGGACGTAGGTCCTCCAGCTCGGAGTCCCAGAGCAGATGAAAATGGCTCGGTCCGCCGCTTGGCGGGGGCGCAATGGGGGGTGGGGCTTCAGGCACAGGATCGGGTCCGGCGGTGGCTCCTCAGTGAATGCCCAGGCTGGCGCGTATGGCTACAGGGCGGTGTGGGCAGTGCGCCGCTTGGAACCATTCTCTTACCAGAAGTCGATAGGAAAGCCAAAAAAATCAATCGTTTTGCGCCCTCAGCGGATCGCGGATCCGGCTGGCATGCTTCCCGCATTGAAGCAGATGACGCGAGCCAATCAATTGAAGTTGCCCATCCATAAGTCGACGATTCGCGCGACGCCACGAGCAGGTGCACTGGTGAGCCGAAACGGCGCGACGAGCGACGGGGTGAAACAACCGCGGGCGGTCGTAGTCGTTTCTAGCGACGAATCGGTCGTGAACTTCATCGCGGAGAACATGAGCGACTCGTGGGTCGTCCAGCACTGCGCCGATCCTCATCGCGCGCCGTCCATGTTGGGCAGGGTGGAGGCCAAGATCGTGGTGATCGACGACGAGTCGATAGATGAATCGACCCGCGGATGGCTGTTCGACCAGGTTCACAAACGGCTGCCGCACGCGCTGGTGGCGTACATCGCGGCGAACCACAGCCCGGCATCCGAACGTCGCGCGCGCGCGTATAACGTTCAGTACTACACTTCGAAACCTTTGGATCAGGAGCGTACGCTTAGAGTGTTGCGCTCGTTTGCGGGTGCCGCGCGTTAGCAGGTGACACCAACCCGGCGGGCTGGCTACCGGATGAACTCAGGCGCCGTGCCGCTACTCCACGGATCGTAGCTGTGCGCGAACCGGATCCGATCGTCGAGCGCCGGATGATTGTACAACCAGAACTTGATGAGCGGGCCGGGCGCCGGATCGCTGAGATCGACCTCGCCGAGAATCTGAAACGCCTGCGACGCGACTTCGGGTGAATCCGGCACGATCGAGTGCGTCACCTCGAGCCCGAAGATGTCCGCCTGATGCTCGCAGTGGCGGCTGTAGCCGTTGACGAGCGGCGTAGTCACGAAGCCCGCGACCGCGGCAAAGAGCATCAGCGCGGGCAACGAGGCCAGGTCATCGACGCTCCGAATGCCCCATCGCGTCCCGCGCACGCGAACTTCCCGACCGATCCACAGGTACGCGCAGTACAGGCCGACCAGGAAAATCAACGACTGAAATCCGACTTCCTTCAGGATGTGGTGCAGGACGTAGTGGCCCATCTCGTGGCCGAAGACGAACAGGATCTCGTCCGGCGTCATCTTCGCGATCGCGTTGTCGAAAACGACGACGCGCTGCGACGGCCCGAATCCGGTGACGTAGGCATTCACGACGCGGGTCTTCTCGCTGGCCTTCATTTCGTACATCCGCGACGGCGGAATCATGAGGCCGCCGCGGACGACCACTTTTTCGATCTGCGCAACCAGCGCCGGCTGCTTGTCGTTGAGCGGCTCGAACTTGTTGAAGAGCGGCGCGATGAAGATCGGCTCGATCACCACCATGAAGAGCGTGATCGGAAGCGAGACTATCCAGAAGTAGAGCCACCATCGCCGCCGGCTGCGGCGCATGATCGCATAGAGGCCAAACACGGCGATCGAGCTGAGGATGATCGCGATGAGCTGGCCCTTGACCACGTCCCACAGCCACGACGGCCAGGCTTGGACTGATTGATCGTACCGCAGAGCGAGCCAATGGCTGTAGGTCGAGAGCGGCAGCTGCAAAATTGCCAGCACGATCGTCAGCACGGACACGACGATCGCCACCTGCACGAACAGGACGCGTGACGCGCGCTCGGCCAGGTCGCGAAGTCGCGCGCCGAACTTCACGTACAGAATCGCAACCAGGAGCAGCACGTTATACACGACACCGATAAAGTAGAGCCGGTAGCCTGCGCGTGAGTATGCCACCGCCTTTGCATACTGTTCTTTCGTGAGCCGGTACCCGACAGCAGCTTGCGCCGGCGTGGCTGCGGAAGCAGGCGCGGCGCTTGCCGTAGCCTCCGCGGATGCGCCAGCGGTCTCGGCGCCGGCGCCGGCGGGAGTCGCGATCGCGACCGCGAACAGCACTGCGATCGCGGCGAGCACAATCAGCGCGGACCTTGAGGAGAAGCTCATCGTGTCACCCCCCGTCCTGAGTTTCCGCTCGTACTATGCGCCGCAATATACGAGCTATCCGCTGGTTCGCGAAATAGATGCCGGTCGGCGTTTCGAGTCGACGGCGACGCCGCCGCTCAGGTAGTAGAAGGGTGAATTGCCGCGACTACGCGGCCGGCGAGGTAAAAAATCCCAATGAGACTCAAAAACAAGGTTGCTCTTATCACCGGCTCCGGCTCCGGAATCGGCGAAGCGACGGCCAAGCGGATGGCGGCCGAAGGCGCATCAGTTGTGGTGGTCGATCTGAACGAAGAGGGGGCCGTTCGCGTGGTAGAGGAAATCCACCGCACGGGCGGAGTCGCGGAGAGGATGCGCGCCAACGTCGGCAATCCGAGCGAAGTCGAGCAGATGATCAAGTTTGCCGTCGACAAGTTCGGTCGCCTGGATATCCTGCACAACAACGCGATTCGCCTCTACACCGGACGAGTCGGCGAGATGACGCTGGAGAACTGGCGCAAGAGCGTCGACATCGGGCTGACGGCATACTGGTACGCGACGCGATGCGCGCTCGCGGTGATGGTGCCGCAGGGAAAGGGCGCGATTGTCAACACCGGCTCGGTGTCCGGTATGGCGGGCGACTATGGGCTGGGCGCCTACAACGCAATCAAGGCCGGCGTGATCAACCTGACGCGCGCTACTGCGATCGAGTACGCGCGCAAAGGCATCCGATGCAACGCGGTTTGCCCGGGCGCGATCCTGACGCCGCCGATCCTCAAGTCGCGCAGTGCGATGCCCGAGCTGGCGGCGAGATCGGAGGCGGTGATCCCGATGGGCCGCTACGGCGAGCCGATCGAAATCGCGAACGTCGTACTGTTCCTGGCCTCTGACGAAGCGTCATACGTCAACGGCACGACCATCGTCGCCGACGGTGGATTGCTCGCGCATACCGGGCTGCCGAGCGTCGCCGGCGGCGGTGCGGACTGGTAGGCGGGTCACGCGTTTCTGATCGTCAGGCCGCCGTCGACTGGAATTACTGCGCCGGTCAGGTACGAAGCGGCCGGCAGGCACAGGCTGAGCGTCATGTGTGCGACCTCCTCGGGAAATCCGTAACGCTTGAGCGCGGTGCGGCGCTTGCCGAAAATCGTCTTGTGCTCTTCGGGAATCGCGTCGGTGAGAGCGGTGCGAATCGGGCCGGGGCAGATGCAGTTGACAGTGATCCCTTCGGGCCCCAGGTCTACGGCAAGCGCGCGCGTCAGCCCGATCACGCCGGTCTTGGCCACCGCGTAAGGACTGTCGCCGGGCGTCGCGCCGAGACCTTCGGTCGATGCGATGTTGACGATGCGGGCCGCGTCGGATTTGCGCAGGTAGGGCAGCGCGGCGCGAACTATCCTTTGCTGGGCCGTCAGCAGGCCCGCGATCGAGCGGTCCCAAATCGCGTCGTAGTCGGGACCGTCGAGCGGATGAAAACCGCCGAAGCCGGCGTTGTTGATCACGATGTCGAGGCGGCCGAAGCGCGCGGCAACCTCGGCGACGACACGCTTGATCTCGCCGGCGTCGAGCACGTCGAGGCGCCATCCACGCGCGACTCCGCCCTTTGCCTTGATTTCTTCGACCACGCTCGCGACGCCCGCCTCGTTGACGTCCGTGACCGCGACTTGCGCGCCTTCGTCGGCGAACACGTGAGCGGTCGCGCGTCCCATCCCGCTGGCCGCGCCGGTGACCAGCACCGCGCGTCCCTTCACCGAACGGTCGAGCTTCCTGACAGGTTCCATCGAAAATCTCCCCGCGCGCCGCGTGGCGGATTCGCGCCGAGGATGACCATAGCGCGGGCCTTTCGAAATTCTCAACGGCGGAATCGGCGCCGGTCAGATCGTCGAGGTATCGCGCGGTTGCCGGTTTGCGTTAGATAAACTTTGTTCGTAGATAGTTGCGGGTCAGGCAGGAGAAAGCCAATGGAATTCGAACGCGCGAAGCTGGATATCGAAGGACCGGTCGCGATTCTGACGCTCAATCATCCAGAGGTGATGAACGCGGTCTCGCCGGAGATGCTCGGCGGACTGATGAAGGCGCTCGAACAGGTCGAGGATCCGAAGAACGGCGCGCGATGCCTGGTGATGACGGGCGCGGGCCGCGGCTTTTGCGCCGGCGCGAATCTGCAGCCGCCGTCGTCCGGCGAGCGCGGCTCGCTCGACGCGGGCCTGCTGCTCGAGACGCTGTACCATCCGTTCCTGCGCCGGCTGCGCGAGCTGCCGATGCCGTTCGTCACGGCCGTCAACGGCGCGGCGGCGGGCGTCGGGATGAGCTTTGCGCTGATGGCCGACCTGGTGCTGTGCGCGCGCTCGTCATATTTCCTGCAAGCGTTCCGGCGCATCGGGCTGGTCCCGGACGGCGGCTCGACGTGGCTCCTGCCGCGACTGGTCGGCAGGGCGCGCGCGATGGAATTGTCGCTGATGGGCGAGAAGCTGCCGGCCGAGAAGGCGCTCGAATGGGGGCTCGTCAACCGCGTGTTCGAGGACGAAGAGTTGATGAAGAATTCCAAGGAGCTGGCGCGCAACCTGGCCGGCGGCCCGACGCTCGCGCTCGGGCTGATTCGGCGGCTGTACTGGGAGAGCGCCGACAACAGTTACGAGGAGCAGCTGAATCTCGAGCGTCAGATGCAGCGGCGCGCCGGTGCATCAAGCGATTTCCAGGAAGGCGTGCGCGCTTTTCTGGAAAAGCGTCCGGCGAAATTCAAGGGCGAGTAGTTTGATGCGCGATTACTTCGCGGCCACGCCTTCCTTGGGTTGCGCGACCGGCTTGACGCGATCGCTGCGCTTCGGCGCGTTCGCGGCCACCAGCGCCTGGCTTGTCGCGGGCGTCCAATGGTCGGGCTGGTCGGCCCAGAGATCGCGCAGGTAGGGCGCGACTTCATATCCGAACAGGCGCGTATTCTCGGCGGCGACCTCCTCCGCGACGTTGCCCATGTGCGGCGTCGCGATCAGCTGGCCGATTCTGAGATCGACGATCAGCTCGCGCAGCCGCTGACGCACGCGCTCGGGCGTGCCCGCGATGATGTAGCCCTTCTCGTCGTACTCCCAGAAGCTCATTTCGCCGCGGCTCGCGCGCAGCCGATCCTCGGGCGTGAGCTTGCTGTGCGTCTTCTTCGCCAGCTCGCTCATGAACTTCGTCGATTTTAGCGTTGTGTAACCGGGAGGATTGAGAAATCCCGCGGCGGGCAGCCCGTTGCGATGAAAGTAGCGGACCGCGTCGTAGTATTGGCGCTCGGCCTCGGCGTCGGTGTTGGCGATGCAGACGATTTGCGTGAATGCCATCCGATGCGGATTCATCGTGCCGCCGCGCTTGGCCACGTACTCCCAGAAGGCGTCCACCAGCGGCTTTGACGAATAGAGGCCGGAGAACGAAAGGTGCCCGTAGCAGTAGTCGTGATCGATCACCAGGTCCCAGGTCTCGACGCTGCCGCCGCCGCCCGGCACCCAAATCGGCATCTGCTTCTGCACCGGACGCGGCCAGATATTCACGTAGCGCAACTGGTTGTACTTGCCGTTGAATGCGAACGGGCGCGGCTCCGACCACGCGCGCAAGATTAGCTGGCGCGCCTCCTCGAAGCGCTCGCGCATCTCCGCCGGCGGCATCCCGTACGCGAACACCGAGTCCATCGGCGTGCCGAGCACGAAACCCGCGGCCAGCCGTCCGCCGGAGAGACAGTCGAGGTAGGCGTACTCCTCGGCGACTCGCGTGGGCGGATTGTAGAGCGCGAGCGAATTTCCGACGATCGTGATGCACGCATTCTGGGTGGTCGAGGCAAGGCTCGCGGCGAGCAGGTTGGGCGACGGCGTCATCGCGAGCGGCGTCTGATGATGCTCGTTGACGGTCAGACCGTCGAAGCCGACGCGGTCCGCGAGCTGCATCAGCCTGATGAACATCCGGTAGGTTTCACCGACCTTGAGGGGATCGATCAGATGCGCCGGCGGCGTGACCCACGCGGAGTCGTAGCGCTCGCGAAAATCCGCGGGCAGGTGCGGGTAGGTGACTTCTGCGAACCAGTGAAATCTCATGCGTGGGCGCCTCCGCAGCGCGATCGTATTCTAGTTTTGATCTTTCCGGACCCCGCGCCAAGCTCCTCCGCGGTCTCCGGCAATCGAATCCGTTGCCGGCGCAAACGCGAACGTGAGAAAGTGTCTTGCGAGAGGATACAAACATGAAAACACGAAAACTTGGCCGCCAGGGACTCGAAGTATCGGAGCTGGGCCTGGGCTGCATGGGGATGTCGCAGTTTTACGGCCCGCGCGACGATGTTGAGTCTGCCGCGACGATCGATTGCGCAATCGAGCTAGGGATCAACTTTTTCGACACCGCCGACGTCTACGGCGTCGGCCACAACGAGGAACTGGTCGGCAAGACGCTCAAGCGCCATCGCAAGAACGTGATCATCGCGACCAAGTTCGGCAACCAGGTGCTCCCGGACAACAAGCGCGCGATCAATGGCCGGCCGGAGTACGTGCGCGCGGCGTGCGAGGCGTCGCTCAAGCGGCTCGGCGTCGAATACATCGACCTTTACTATCAGCATCGAGTGGACAAGAACGTGCCGATCGAGGAGACCGTGGGCGCGATGGCGGAGTTGGTCCGGCAGGGTAAGGTCCGCTACCTGGGACTGTCGGAGGCGGGCGTGAAGACGATCCGCCGCGCGCATGCGACGCATCCAATCTCGGCACTACAGTCGGAATACTCGCGCTGGACCCGCGACTACGAAGACGAAGTGATTCCGACGCTGCGCGAATTGGGTATCGGATTCGTTCCATTCAGTCCGCTGGGGCGCGGCTTCCTGAGCGGAAACCTGCGCGAACTGCCGGCAGACGACATGCGCCGCAAAATTTCGCCGCGCTTCGACGGCGAGAACCTCGAAAGCAACCTGAAGGTCGTCGATCGAATCAAGGAAATCGCGAGCCAGAAAGGAATCACGCCCAGCCAACTCGCGCTGGCGTGGGTACTGGCGCAGGGCGATGACATGGTTCCGATTCCGGGCACCAAACGCCGGACCTACCTGCAGGAAAACGTCGCGGCGTGCGAGATTCAATTGTCGAAGAGCGATCTCGCACGAATCGCAGAGGTTGCTCCGAAGGGCTTCGCCGCCGGAGGACGTTATCACGACATGAGCACGGTGAACGTCTAGGTCCGGCCGTAGCTCCGGCGCCATCGGCTTCCAGAGCGCCTGTTCGAGGTGAGTCACCAGATGACCCCGGGGCGCAAATTCAGGGTCGCATCGCGATGCCAGCTGCTGCCTTACCTGATGGGGCCGGCGGTTGGTTTGTCGCGCAAACGCGCCAAGGATCTGCTGCGACGCTCGATGGTGTCCGTGACTCGCATGGAGAGTGTGAAGCATGACACGGAGCTATCACCCGGAGACACGGTCACGATCGCGGCGCGCACAGATAGTCGCCAGTCCTTGTTGGAACATGTCGGACTGACGATAGTTCACGTCGACGACGCCGTAGTCGTGGTCGACAAGCCGGCGGGACTGCTGTCGATGGGTTCGGATCGCGAGAAGCAACGCACCGCCCATCGAATCCTCAACGAGCATCTGAAGGCGCTAGCCAAATCGTCGCGCCAACAAGCATTCATCGTCCATCGCCTGGATCGCGATACGTCGGGACTGATGATGTTTGCAAGGAACGAATCGATACAGGCGGCTCTACGACGGAACTGGAAGGACGTCCGCAAGAAGTACCTTGCAGTCGTCGAGGGGGTGGCGCCGAGCGCGGGCGGTACGCTCAAGGATCGATTGGCGGAAAGCAGCGCGCTGAAGGTTCATCGCGTCGAGCATGGAGGCAGTGTGGCAATCACGCACTATCGCGTGATCGGCCGGCGCGCGAACAGATCGCTTTTGGAACTAACGCTCGAAACGGGGCGCAAGAACCAGATTCGTGTTCAGTTAGCGGCCGCCGGCTGCCCGATTGTCGGCGACAGTAAGTATGGCGCTAAGACCAATCCCGCGCGAAGGCTGGCGCTCCATTCGTCTGAGTTGAGCTTTCTTCATCCTACTACCCGCTTAGAGATGGACTTTCGTAGCGAGATGCCGGCCAGGCTCAAAAACCTCGTCTAGGAATTCGTTCCAGCGCAAGTTGTTAAACGAGCAATTGCTAAGTGGGTCCAGCAATGCGACAATTCGACCGTCAATCATAGTAGCGCGCCGAGTGCGCAGAGTTACGAGTCACACGAAAAGCCGAACCAAGGAGTGAGGCATGGACCTAAGCAGTATCGTTGCAGACCTGAGAAAGGAAAGAGACCGGCTGGGCCGGGCTATCGAAGCCTTGCTGGGCATCGCCCCGGCGAAGCGCGGGAGGAAGGCCAAAGGCGCCAAGGTCGGCGGCAAGCGGAAGAAGCGCAAGGGGCTGACCGCAGCGGGCAGGAAGCGGCTGTCCGACTTGATGAAAAAGCGCTGGGCCGAGCGCCGCAAGAAGGGCTAGCACTACGGCCGAAGTGATCTTGCGATGGCCGCCGGCGACTCGCCTCTATCGCGTGCGTCGCCGGCGGGTTCTTTATTTTGCGCCTGTCGAGAAACACCATTCTCTGAGTTTCGCTGTGCGCGCTCCGTAGCTGACACGGACCGGCTCTTCGAGCTTCAGTCCGCCAGACGCTGCTGCGCACCTTCGACTGCGGCTCGACCTCCCGACGCGACCCCGGCTTACGCTTGAACGTCATCAAGTTGCGGGCTAGGAAGGGGCTGTGACGGAGCAACGCAGTTCACCGCTTCGATTTGGTCTCTGGTACGACTTCCGCAATCCCGCGCGATGGCGTCAGCCGTTCGACCGGTTGTACGCGGAAATTTTCGAACAAATCGCATGGGCCGAGACGCTCGGCTTCGACGATGTGTGGCTCTCAGAGCATCACTTCATCGACGACGGATACTCGCCGGCGCTGCTGCCGATAGCCGCGGCGGTCGCCGCGCGAACCAAAAGCATCCGCATCGCGACGGGCGTGATGCTCGCGCCATTCCACAATCCCGTGCGCCTTGCCGAGGATGTGGCGACGGTTGATGTGATCTCGGGCGGCCGCTTCGAGCTTGGGATCGGAGTCGGCTACAAGGTCGAAGAGTTCGAGGGCTTCGCAGTCAAGTACGGCGAACGCGGCGGGCGAACGAACGAGCTGCTGGAGGTCGTGCGGCGCCTGTTCGAAGGCGAGACGCTGACCTACCGCGGCAAGCATTTTGAATTCAACAAGGTCCGCCTGACGCCGGAGCCGATTCAAAAGCCGCGCCCGCCAATCTGGGTCGGCGGCTTCACGCCGGCTGCGATGCGCCGGGTCGCTCGCTACGGCGACGGTTTCATGGGTCCGCCGATTCCGCTCAAGCCGCTCTACGACATCTATCGCGCTGAACTCGCAAAACTCGGCAAATCCGGCGCCCCCTCTCGAATCGCGGGCGGCTATTCGTGGCTGATCGTTTCAGACGATCCCGAAAAAGCCTGGAACGAAGCGGCCGACCACGTGATCTACCAACTGAACAACTATGCCGAGTGGTTTGCGCGCGCCAACAACACTGCGGCCGAGCGAATCCGCGATCGCGATCAGCTCAAGGCAAATGGCGCGCTGCGCGTCGCGACCCCCGACGATTGCATCCGCATGATTCGGGAGGTCATTGCCGACGTGCCGCTCACGCACTTCCTGTCCTGGAGCCTGCCGCCGGGCTTGCCGCCAAAATGGGCGGCGCCGCACATCGAGCTGATGGCGAAGAAAGTGATCCCCGCATTTCGCTAGGTCGTGATGATAAAGCTACGACACTATATCGGCGGAGAGTTGGCCGATGGCCGCGGCGCGCGCATCGGCGAGGTGTTCAACCCCGCCACCGGCGCCGTGACTGCGACTGTGCCGTTTGCATCGCGCGAAGAAGTGGACCAAGCCGTGGTCGCCGCGCGCGCAGCCTTCGAGCAGTGGCGACAGCAGCCCGCAGTTCGACGCGCGCGCGTGATGTTCAAATTTTTGCGCCTGCTCGAGCGCGACATGCGGAAGATCGCCGCGGTGATTACCTCCGAGCATGGCAAGACGCTCGCAGACGCGGAAGGCGAAGTTCAGCGCGGGCTTGAGGTCGTCGAGTTCGCGTGCGGCATACCGGCGCTGCTCAAGGGAGAATATTCCGGCAACGTCGCGGCCGGCGTTGACACCTACTCGATTCGCCAGCCGCTCGGAGTCGTGGCGGGCATCACGCCGTTCAATTTTCCCGCGATGGTTCCGATGTGGATGTTTCCGATCGCGATCACGTGCGGGAACTC
>DASQHV010000533.1:0-2612 GCA_035631915.1 Candidatus Acidiferrales bacterium
CTGGGCTCGGTGTACTCGCTTATCGGCGGGGACGTCGGCGCGTTGGTGGCGTTCGCGGCGGGCCGGTTCCTGGGCAAGTCGTTCGTCGAGCAGATAGTGGGGGAGCGCTTCCAGGCGATGCTGCAGAAGATCGGGAAGCACGGCTTCCAGATAATCCTGTATCTGCGGATGGTGCCGGTGATTCCGTACAACGCGCTGAATCTGCTGGCGGGCGCGTCGCCGATCACGTTCAACGACTACTTCTGGGCCACCATGATCGGGATGGTCCCGGGGACGATCCTGTTCGCGTTCCTGGGCGACGCGCTATGGCATCCGCTGTCGCCGAGGTTCTTCCTTGCGCTGCTGCTGATCGGCGTGTCGGTTGGATGCGGCGAGATCTATCGGCGCTGGTCGCGCGTCAAAATCGGCGAATAGCGCGGCGCGTCACGCCGCCGCTCTAAGTTCCCGATTCCCAGCTCGCGAGGTACTTGCGCTGCTCGGCGGTGAGCGTATCGATCTTGATGCCCATCGCCGCCAGCTTGACGCTCGCGACTTCCTCTTCGATCTCCAGCGGCACGTCGTGGACCTTGACCTGAAGCTGCGAGCTCTTCGCCGCCCACTCCGACGCCATCGCTTGCGTCGCAAAGCTCATGTCCATCACCTGCGCGGGATGGCCCTCGGCGCAGGCGAGATTCACCAGCCGGCCCTCGCCGAGCACGTGCAGCACGCGGCCGTTGGAGAGCTGGTATGCGTCAACGCCGTGGGTGACGTTGCGGTCGATTTTTTTGGCTGAATCGTTCAGGTACGCGATGTCGATTTCGATATCGAAGTGTCCCGAGTTGGCCAGGAACGCGCCGTCCTTCATCAGGCCGAAATGCCCCGCGGTCAGGACGTGCTTGTCGCCGGTCGCGGTGATGAAGATGTCGCCGGCCTTGGCCGCCTCCGCCATCCGCATGACGCGGAACCCGTCCATCGCGGCTTCCATCGCGCGGATGGGATCGACCTCGGTGACGATCACGTCGGCGCCGAGACCGCGCGCGCGTGACGCGATGCCGCGGCCGCAATAGCCGTAGCCCGCGACGACGACCACGGAGCCCGCGATCAGCACGCCGGTCGCGCGGATGATGCCGTCGAGCGTGGACTGCCCGGTGCCGTAGCGGTTGTCGAACAGGTGCTTGGTCTGCGCGTCGTTGACGGCGACCACCGGAATTTTCAGCGCACCGTCCTTGGCCATCGCGCGCAGCCGGATTACACCGGTGGTGGTCTCCTCCATGCTCGCCTTGACCTCCTCGGCCTGTTGGGCGAACTCGGTGTGGAGCAGGCTGACGAGGTCGGCGCCGTCGTCCATCGTGATCGTCGGATGGCGCTCGAGCACGGCGCGCAGATGACTGTAGTAGGTGTCGCGATCCTCGCCGTGAATCGCAAAGGTCGGGATGTCGTACTGGTCGACGAGCGCGGCGGCCACGTCGTCCTGGGTCGAGAGCGGATTGGACGCGCAGGCCATCACCTCGGCGCCGCCGGCCTTCAGTGTGCGGAGCAGGTTGGCGGTTTCGCAGGTGATGTGCAGGCAGGCGCCGAGGCGCTGGCCCTTGAGCGGCAGTTCCTTGGCAAAGCGCTCGCGCAGCCGCCGCAGCACGGGCATCTGCTTGTCGGCCCATTCGATACGCTTGCGGCCGGCCTCGGCCAGGCCCAGGTCGTGAACGTCGAAGTTGTGACCGCTTTCAATGCCGCGCGCTTTGGGCAGGGCTTTGCGCTTGCTTGCAATCGTCGCCATCGTGTTGAGACTCCGGGATTAAATTTTTTGGGCGCGGCGGATTTTCGCGCTAGCCGCGGCCGTTCAGACCGAACGCGCTTCTGAGCGTCTCGACCATCTCGACGCGCTCCCACGGGAACAGGCCGTCGTGCGGGTGGCGGCCGAAGTGTCCGTAGGCGGCGGTCGCCTGGTAGATGGGCCGTTTCAGATTCAGCGTCTTGATGATTCCGGCGGGCCGGAAGTCGAACAGTTCGCGCAAGGTTGCCGAGAGTTTGTTTTCGGGCACGACGCCGGTGTCGAAGGTGTCGACCAGAATCGAGAGCGGCTCCGCGACGCCGATTGCGTAGGCGACCTGGATTTCGCACTTCTTGGCGAGTCCCGCCGCCACGACGTTCTTTGCCACGTGCCGCGCCATGTAGCACGCCGAGCGGTCGACCTTGCTCGGGGCCTTGCCGGAGAACGCGCCGCCGCCGTGACGGCCGTAGCCGCCGTAGGTATCGACGATAATCTTGCGCCCGGTCAGGCCGCAGTCGCCGTGCGGCCCGCCGATTACGAAGCTGCCCGTGGGATTGACGTGGTACACGGTCTCGCGCGTCAGGTACTGCGCGGGAACGGTCTTCTTGATCAGCTCTTCGATGATCGATTCGCGGATTTTTTCATACTTGACGTCCGGCGAATGCTACGTCGAGACGACGACCGCGGTCACCTCGGCGGGGCGCCCGTCGACGTAGCGCACGGTGACCTGGCTCTTGGCGTCGGGGCGCAGGAAGTCGAGCTGGCGGGTCTTGCGCAGCTTGGTGAGATTCTCCATCAGCCGATGCGCCATCGCGATCGGCAGCGGCATCGCCTCGGGCGTCTCGTCGCACGCGAAACCGAACAT
>DASQHV010000534.1:0-1925 GCA_035631915.1 Candidatus Acidiferrales bacterium
GCCAACGCTCGGCGGTTACATCACCGATCACTTCGACTGGCGCTGGATATTCTTCATCAACGTGCCGGTCGGGATGATCTCGCTGTTGCTCACCTATCGGGTCGTCGAAGATCCGCCTTATCTGAAAGAGGAAAGAAAGAAAGCGCGCGCACGCTTCAGCATCGATTACATAGGACTGGGGCTGGTAGTGCTCGGGTTGGGTTGTCTGCAGGTGGTGCTCGACCGCGGACAGGAGGAGGACTGGCTGGCCTCGCACTTCATCGCAACGCTGGCCGCGGTCTCGGCGGTGGCGCTGGTAGCCTTCTGCATCTGGGAATGGCGCCAGAAGCATCCGATTCTCGAGCTGAAGCTGTTCCGGAACCGCACCTTCGGAACCTCGGCGCTGATGATGTTTGTGGTCGGCTTCGTTCTGTACGGGTCAACTATCCTGCTGCCGCTCTACCTGCAGCAGTTGATGGGTTATACGGCGGAGCTCTCGGGCATGGTGCTTTCGCCCGGCGGACTTACGGTCATGGTGTTGATGCCGCTGGTGGGAACGTTGGTGTCGCGCGTGCAGGCGCGATGGCTGATTGCGTTCGGCTTCGGCATCTCGGCGTGGGCGCTCTTTTACATGACCGGCATCAATCCCGGAATCGATTTTCGCGCCGCGGTGATCTATCGCATCGCGCAATCGATAGGGCTGGCGTTCCTGTTCGTCCCGATCACGACCATCGCCTACTACGGAATTCCGCAGAACAGCAACAACCAGGTCTCGAGCATCATCAGCCTGATGCGCAACATCGGCGGCAGCATCGGCATCGCGATCGTCACGACCGTGGTGGCGCGGCGCTCGCAAATTCACCAGCACGATCTTGTGATGCACGTGACCGGCTACGATCATGCGTTCCGCGACGCGCTCGGCGGTCTCAGCGCCACGCTGGTGCAGAAGGGCGCCAGCCCCGCTGACGCGGTCGCCCAGTCGTACGGGCGAATCTACGGCTACGTGCACCTGCAGTCGGCGGCGCTCGCGTACATCGACACGATCTGGATCCAGGGCATCGCGTGTCTGCTGATGGTGCCGCTGGTATTCCTGCTCAAGAAAAACGATCCACGCAAGGTCACGCTGGCCGGTCACTAGAATCGCGACCCGACGTGCGCGGTTTGACAGAACTCAAGCCGCGTGAGATTGCGACTATGATGAAATCCAATGCCGCGGAAATCCGCACGCGTCTCGGGCATCCGGTAATCGATTCCGACGGGCATACGATCGAAGCGATGCCGGTGTTCCTGGACTATCTCAAGACGGTTGCGGGCACCGGCGTCGCCGACCGCTTCCGCACCACATTTTACGACACCATCATCGATCCGCGATGGGCCAGCTTCTCGAACGAGGAGCGCCGTGCGCGCCGCACGCTCAAGCCGGTCTGGTGGGCCAACACTGCCAACACGCAGGATCTCGCGACCGCGGTGCTGCCGCAGCTGATGCATCAGCGGCTCGACCAGCTCGGCCTCGACTACGCCGTGGTCTATCCAACCTACTCTTTGGCAACGATTGCGATCGAAGACGAAGAATTGCGCCGCGCCTCTGCACGCGCGATGAACACGATGAAGGCGGACATGTTCCGCGAGTACTCGGATCGCCTCACTCCCGCGGCGACGATCCCGATGCACACTCCGGCCGAGGCGATCGAGGAACTCGAATTTGCGGTCAAGCAACTAGGTCTCAAGGTGGCGATGGTCGCGAGCTACGTGCGGCGTCCAATTCCCAAGGCCGTGCGCGAGGTACCCGCGGCCGCACGCTACACCTACTGGATGGACACTTTCGGACTCGACAGCGAGTACGACTACGATCCGTTCTGGGCGAAGTGCGTCGAGCTGAAAATCAGCCCCACCTTTCATTCGGTGGGTTACGGCTGGGGCAGCCGAACTTCGATCTCCAACTACGT
>DASQHV010000535.1:0-4480 GCA_035631915.1 Candidatus Acidiferrales bacterium
CTCGCTCTGCAAACTCAATTTCGCTGGAAGACCTTCGGCGCGACGGTTACCAGCCGCGTGATCGTCTTCGACGCGCCGCACGAACTCGGATGGGACGCGCACGGCGTGCTCACCGCCTATCACGGCTGGACAATTGAGCCCGACGGCAGCGGCGGCTCGCGCGTCGTCACCGAAGAGACCCAGCACGGTTTCGTGCCGCGGATTGCGTGGTGGTACTTGCGCCCGATGCTCGAGCGCGGGCATCAGAACTGGGTCGAGAGTTTGAAGCACGTCGCCGAAGTCGGCGAGCCGGGATAACCGGCGTCACTCCTCCGCGAGAATCACCTCAAACCCTTCGCTGTTATCGCGCATGACGCCCACTGCGGCGAGCAGGCGCCCCAGCCGCAGCATCGGAACGACGTACCAGTATTTGCGCTCGACCAGGCGATTCACCTTTTCGCGTTCCTGCTGATCGACGATTGGGCGCACGTCGCCGTTGAAGATCTCGTCGCCGATGCGCATCGACACGCCCGGCCGCAACCTCACGTTGCGCACCCAATTTCGGTTTGCATTCGCCGTTACGAGGTACAGCCGGTCGCCGTCGACCAGGTACCAGATGACCACTTCGTACGGGCGTCCCGACTTGCGGCCGTAGTGGGTCAGGCGGAGCGTCTGCCGGTTGGCGACGGCGCGGAGCCGTGCGTAAGCCTTCGATGCCATCGTCTGCTCCTCCCGACCGGCTGCCGCGTCCGGACTGTTCGCGGCGACGGCTACTGAGTGATCGTTTGCATCACGCGGCCGCTGGCGCCGTCGACGATGTCGAGTTCGACGGGCGCGGAAACGTTGTTGTCCTTCTTGGCGGTGTCGATTCCGGCTTTGAGGTCGCTCAAGAATTTGTTCTTGGCGAACGGCGGCATCTGATCCATCGGGAAGTTGTCCATCACGACTTTGGCCTTGAGATCGGCAGGCCATTGAACGGAGCCGACCTTGGGCCCTGCGATCGGCAGGCCGCGGACCATCTGCTCGATCGCGCCGTGGAAATCTTTTGCCGCCGCCGGCGATGTCGACGCCTGCGCTGCGGGCGACCCGAGCGTTCCGGCTGCCGCCGGAGCCGGCGAAGACTTCGCAGATGCGGACCCAGCCGGCCCTGCTGCCGCGACGCTCTGCTTTGGCGACGCGCCCGCCGCTCCTGGAGCCGGCGCCGCAGGCGCTCCCGGCGCCGCGACCACCCCCGGCGCGGTGGCGGCCGCCGGGTTGTTCAGCTTCGCGACCAATTCGTTGACCTGGGTGCGCGCGTTCTCGTCGGGCGCCAGCGCCAGCGCCTGCTTCAGCGCCGCCGACGCGTCGTCGGGCTTGTTCATCTGCGCGTACGCGATTCCCATGTTGTAGTACGCCTGGAAAAATCCCGGCTTGCTCGCGATCGCTTTCTTGTATTGCACGATCGCCTGGTCTGCGTTGCCCGTGTAGAGGTACATCGTGCCCAGGTCGGTGCGGACTTCGGGGTCGTCCGGCTTTTTCTTCAGAAAATGTTCGTACGCTGCGATCGCTTGGTCGAAGTGCTGCTTGTCGTAGTCGATGTCCCCGATTCCGCGCAGCGCATCCAGGTTGTCCGGCTCCTGCTTGAGCACGTGGCCGTAAGCTTCCTCGGCCTTCGCGTAGTAGCTCTGATCGAACATCGCCGCGCGCATCGACACGGCGCCAAATTTGTTCCACGCCGTGACATCTTTGGGCTTCGCCCGCGCTTCCTTCTCGATCTTGTCGATAAACGTGCGCGCTTCGGTCGGCAGTTCTATTCGCGGATGACCCGCTGGAAGGTCGCCGGTCTGCGTTCCGCCGGCCGCGGGATTCGCCGCCGTAGTTTGTGGCGGAGCATTCACCTGCGGAGCGGTTGCGGCGGTCGGATTCCCAGCGACGTTCGGCGAGGGTGCGGACGGCGGCGTGGCGGCAACCCGCTCCCGCACCACCTCCGGCGTCCGCATGAAGATGAACGCCGCCGCTCCCAGGCCCAGGACCGTTATCGCGACGAACACGATCACGAACGCCGTGGTCACTGGCGCCGGGTTGCGGTGGACTTCCACGTGGCCGACGGGTCGGTCGCCTTCCCCCGCACCCGACGCGGTGCTTGCGAGCGCGCGGCCGCACTCGACGCAAAACTTGGCCCCCGCCAGCAGCGGCACACCGCATTGCGGACAAAATCGCATGAGAAATTCCTACATGACGGCTTCCCGCGAGCGCAACACACCCCCGTGCGCTGCGGTTTCAGAGCCGCGCCCGCCTGTTGTATATTCCCGCCGCACTCACAAAACTTCACGAGGTGACCGGCGATGCAGCTTTACGATTCATTTGGACCCAATCCGCGCGCGATGCGCATGTTCCTGGCCGAGAAGGGAATCTCGATCCCGACCAAAAATATCGATCTGATGGCGGCGGAGAATCGCAAACCGCCCTACACCGATCGCAATCCCGGCGGACAGTTGCCCGCGCTCGAGCTCGACAACGGCAAGTGCATCGGCGAGACCGTCGCAATCTGGGAATACCTGGAAGAGAAGCATCCTACGCCCGCGCTGATCGGGACCACCGCCGAGGAGCGCGCCGAGGCGCGTCAGTGGCAGCGTCGCGTCGAGCTACAGATCACCGAGCATCTTTACAACGGGTTTCGCTACGCCGAAGGTGCGGAGCTGTTCAAGCCGCGGATGCGAATCCTGCCCGAAGCGGCGCCCGGGCTGAAGGCGATCGTGCAGGACAAGTTGAAGTGGCTCGACGCGTTGCTCGAGGGCAAGCAATACATCGCAGGCAATCGCTTCACCGTTGCGGACATCATACTGTTCGCGGCGCTCGACTTCGGCGGCAGCGTCGGGCAGAAGATCGATCCGTCGCTGAAGAACGTCAACGCGTGGTTCAACCGCGTCGGCGCGCGCCCGAGCGCCAAGGCCAGTCTGCACCCCGCGTCGGCGCAAACCGGGATGAAGGGATAGCGCTTCGGATCGCCGCGGCGTCAGTACCATGCCGGGAAATATCGAAGAGGTAACCGCGCAGCTGACTGCACTGGTGCGCGCCAAAACCGGCGACGCCCGCGCGCGTGCACATTCGCTCGAGACGCTGCCCGGCCACGCGGGCTTCAGCTACAGCTTCATCCTCGAGCGATCGGATGGAGGCGCGCCTGCCGGCAAATTCGTCGTTCGCATCGCGCCGCCCAACGTAAAGATCTCCGGGCCCGCCGACATCATGCGCCAGGGACGAATCATGGCGTCGATGGCCGGCACCGCCGTTGCCGTTCCGCCGATTATCTGGCTCGGCGACGAGCCCGAGTTCTTCGGCCGTCCGTACTTCGTCGGCGGCTTCGTCGAGGGCTTCAAGCTCGGCGAGTCCACGCTCCCGCGCGCGCACATCAAGCGGCTGGCGCGCGAGGGAATCAAAACGATGGCCGCGCTGCACAGCGTGCCGTGGGAGCCGCGCCGCTCGGCGTTCGGCGAGCCGTTCGCGCTCAGCGAGGAGATGAAACGGCTTGACTACTTGCTCGATCGCCCGACGCTCGATCCCGCCGTCGTGGCGCGCGCGCCCGAGCTGCGCGAGCGGATGCGCTCCAGCCTGCCGTCCGCCGCGCGCATCGGATGCGTTCACGGCGACTTCCAATGGTCCAACGTGCTGTTCGACACCGAACGCGTCGTCGCGGTGATCGATTGGGAGATCTCGCTGATCGGCGCGACGCTGCTCGACCTCGGCTGGATTTGCTTTTTCTCCGACCCCGAGAGCTGGGTCAGCCGCGACATCACCGCAACCTCGCCGCTCACCGCCGACGAAATCGTCGACATCTATTCCGAGGTCGCCGGATTTCCAGTTTCGAAAGACGAAGTGCGATGGTTCCGCGCCTTCGCCGGCTATCGCTTCGGCGTGATCACCTGCTTCAACCTGATGCTGCATCGGCGAGGCAAGCGCGACGACCCGTTGTGGGAACAGACTGCGCTGTCGGCGCCGCGGATGTTCGAGCACGGCCTCGAATTGCTCGGCTAGTCGAGTCGCGCTCAGCGCGGGAGAACCGGCGATGGGGAACACTGCTTACGAAGTCGACGACTCGGTCGCGGTGATACGTCTCGACCGGCCCGAAAAGCTCAACGCGTTCACCTTCGGCATGATCGCGGAAATCCGCGCGGCCGCAGATAGGGCTGCGGACGACGAGCGCGTCGTCGGCATCGTAGTGACCGGCACGGGCCGTGCGTTCAGCGCCGGACTCGACACCGGCGACCTGGCGCGCTCGGCGTCGGGCACGGCGGAGGAAGTCGCGCCCGCTCCCAGCGCGTCCGACAGCGAACTGCCCGCGCTGTTCAGCCATCTGCTGCGAATTCCCAAACCGGTTATCGCCGCCGTCAATGGCGTCGCAGCGGGCGGCGGTTTCGTGCTCGCGATGATGTGCGACCTGCGTTTCGCTACGGCCGACGCGAGCTTCACGACCGCGTTCTCCAAGCGGGGACTCATCGCCGAGCACGGCACCAGCTGGATTCTG
>DASQHV010000536.1:0-3403 GCA_035631915.1 Candidatus Acidiferrales bacterium
AACGATCGAAAATCGCGGCGCGATACCGCGCGAGCTTCGGCAGCGGCTCGGCAACTGGATTTTCGGCTGCGACATCTGCAACGAAGTATGCCCGTGGAATGGCGAGCCGGCGCCGTTGAACGTACCGCACGACCTGATGCCGCGCTTGCCGGAGCTGCTGGCGCTGGACGACGCGGGATTCAGCCGCCGCTTTACGGTGAGCGCGGTCAAACGCGTCAAGCGGCGCGGATTGCTGCGCAACGCGGCGGTCGCGCTGGGCAACTCGCACAATCCGGCTGCGATTGCGCCGCTGGCGCGCACGCTGGAGGGCGAGCGTGAGCCGCTGATCCGCTCGCACGCGGCGTGGGCGCTGGGACAAATCGGCGGCGTCGACGCGCGGCGGCATCTGGAACGCGCGCTCGGTCGCGACGACGATACAGCAGTGCGCAGTGAAGCAGCCGCGGCGCTCGAAACAATCTAGTCGTGGGCGCTTGTCAAATCCGGCGCGCGAGTGAACACTGTCGTTATCGGTGCCCAAGACATGGATGACGCGCGGCGCGAATTCATCAACCTTGCCTCACGCGAGCCGGTCCCGCTGGCGCGCGGCGCGTTGCTGATCGCCAAGGAGGAGTACCCCGAGCTGGACGTCGAGGCCTACCTCGACAAGCTGGCCGCGCTCGCGCGGGAGGGGGAGCCTATAGTCCGCGCCGGCGCCGACACCGTGGAGCGCGTGCAACTGCTGTCGCATTTTCTGTTCGAGCAGAAGGGCTTCGAGGGCAACGCCGAGAATTTCAGCGATCCGCGGAACTCGTTCCTGAACGAGGTCATCAACCGGCGGCTGGGAATTCCGATCACGCTGTCGGTCATCTATCTCGAAGTGGGGCGGCGGCTCGGAATCAACTTGTTCGGCGTCTCGTTCCCGAATCACTTCCTGGTCAAGGCCGTCGATGAGCGCGGCGAATTGATCATCGATCCGTTTGCGGGTGGAAAAATTCTTTCGCTCGACGAGATTCGCGCGCGCTTGACGCAGATTTACGGACAGCCGGTGGATTTGCATCCGTCGATGCTGCAGTCGCGCGGCGCCCGTCACATCCTGGCGCGGATGCTGCGCAACCTGAAAATTTTCTACATGGGCGCGTCGGATTGGACGCGCGCGCTGTCGGCGCTCGACCGGATCATCCTGCTCGAACCGCGTTCGCTCGACGAGCTGGCGGAACGCGGCAGCCTGTTCGAGCGGCTGGAGTGCTTCAAAGCCGCGCTCGACGATTTTCAGAGTTTTCTCTCGCAGGCGCCGGACCATCCCGCAGCCGAGGCCGCTCGTGAAGCCGTACTGCGCCTCGTGCGCCAGGTCGCGTTGATCAACTAGCGCCGGAACCAGATAGACAGGTCGTATCCCCGATGGCCGCATCTCCGACAGGTCGCGATTTTTTCGAGACCAGCCGCGCCGCGGTAGGCGACCACGAATTGCGCCGCAAGCTGGAGAGCGCCAGCGCGCGTCATCTGGATCACTTCGCGCAGGTCAAGGCCGAGTTTCCGCCATACGAAGATGAAAGGGAGGCGGCGCATCGCATCAAGACCGACGCGATCGCGCATCTCGACGAGCTGCTCATCGAACTCACGTCGAAGCTGGAAGAGCGCGGCTGCAAAGTGTTCGTCGCGGAAAATGCGGCGCAGGCCCGCGACTACATCGTCGCGCTCGCGAACTCCAAGGGCGCGCGGCGCGTCGTCAAGGGCAAGTCGATGACGACGGAGGAGATCGAACTGAACCCGGCGTTCGCGAAGGCGGGGATCGATGCGGTCGAGACCGACCTCGGCGAGTACATCGTGCAGCTTCGCGGCGAAGGTCCGTCGCACATCATCACGCCCGCGATCCACCTGTCGAAGGAAGACATCGGCCACCTGTTCGCCGACAAATTCGGCATCGAATACACGGCGGAGCCGGAGCGACTGACGGCGGAGGCGCGCGATCGGCTGCGCACGATTTTTCTGAGCGCGGAATTCGGCGTCACCGGCGTCAACTTTGCGATCGCGGAGAGCGGCACGCTGATTGTCGTCGAGAACGAGGGCAACGGCCGCCTCTCGAGCACGATGCCGGAGACGTTCGTCGCGGTGATGGGCATCGAGAAGGTGATCGGCAAGCTCGCCGACGTGAGCCACTTCCTGGAAATTCTCGCGCGCACGGCGACCGGTCAGAAACTCACCACCTACACCAGCTTCATCACCGGTCCGCGTCGCGAGGGCGAGCTCGACGGTCCCCGCGAGATGCACGTCGTGATCCTGGACAACGGGCGCAGCGCGATGCTCGCGGATCCGGTGCTGCGCGAAGCGCTCAACTGCATTCGATGCGGCGCGTGCCTGAACGTGTGCCCGATCTATCGACGAATCGGCGGTCACGCGTATCGTTCTGTGTATCCCGGGCCGATCGGTTCAATAGTCAGTCCGAATCTCTTTGGCAGCGCTGCGGGATATCTGCCGTTCGCCTCAACACTGTGCGGCGCGTGCAAGGATATCTGTCCGGTAAAAATAGACATCCCGCGCATCCTGCTACATCTGCGGTGGAAGCAAAGCACGGGCGCGCGTCCGCTCCGTTGGCCGTGGGCCGTCGAGCGGGCACGGTCCGGCGCGCGGCGTTTCGCGCGGATGGCGCGCAATCCCCGAACTATACGGCTGCTCGGACGCGTCGCGGCGTTCGCGTTGAAGCCCTTCGCGCACAACGGATATTTGCGCCGGATGCCGGGGCCGTTCGGCGGATGGACCCGCTACCGTGACTTTCCGCAGCCGCGTCCGCATAAGCGCCGCAACGCTGCGCCCGAGAACCCGGCACCCTGACAGTGGCGGAACTTCACAAGGTAATCGCGAACCTGAAGACGGCGCTCGAGAGCGGCGCGCCGAAGGCTGCCGACGCTCCGGCTCCTCCGGTGCCGACGGCCCCGTCGGCGCATCGCGCTGAACTAGCCACTTCAGTGGCGCGCGAGCTTGAAGCAGTCGGTGGCAACTTTCTGGGTATACTCACTCCTGCGCAGGCTGTGGCGCGAATAGTCAGTCTTGCCAATGAACTGAGTATTAGGACAGTCGCGATTGGGAATGGCGCGATGCATGATATGGGCGCGATTGGCGAAGCGCTCGAGCGCAACGGCCAGACCATCGTGCGCACCGTGCCGATGGCCGACGACGAGCGGGCTGCGATGCGCACGCGGGTCGCCAACGCCGACCTGGGAATCGCGGAAGCGGACTTCGCGATCGCGTCGACCGGAACGCTGGCGGTGACGTCGACGGCGTGGCGGCCAAGCTCGCTGACGCTGCTGCCGCCGGCGAGCCTGGTGCTGGTGCGAATCGATCGAGTGGTCGCGAACCTGGCGGCGATGCTCGAGGCACTCGGTCCGGATGGCGTCGCGGCCAACCGGCTGACGCTGATCACCGGCCC
>DASQHV010000537.1:0-7840 GCA_035631915.1 Candidatus Acidiferrales bacterium
TGCTCGATCATCGGCAGTTGATCCTCGCCGACCGGAACCAGGTGCGCCTTGAAGATCGTGATGTCCGACGCTTGCGAGATCGGGTAGGTGTAAAATCCGACCGGCAGGCCCTTGGTGAAATTCTTCTGCTTGATTTCATCCTTCAAGGTGGGATTGCGCTCGAGCGTCGCGGTGGTGACCAGGTTCATGAAATAGATTGTGAGCTCCGTCAGCTCCGGCACCATCGACTGCACGACAATCTTGACCTTGTTGGGATCGAGCCCCACGGCCAGGTAGTCGAGCGCAACCTCGAAGATGTTCGCCTCGAGTTTTTCGGGATGCTCGAAGTTGTCGGTCAGCGCCTGCACGTCGGCGATCAGAACGTAGGTGTCGTACTCGTCCTGCAGGCGTACGCGATTCTGCAGCGAGCCGACCCAGTGTCCGAGATGGAGCGGGCTGGTGGGACGGTCGCCGGTGAGGATGCGTTTTTTTTCGGCCATCAGTTGCTGAGCAGGCCACGCAGGGTGGCGAGGTTTTCGAGGTCCTCTTTCATGTCGGGTCCTTTCGGCGTCTCCAGGCACATCGGCAGGCCGAAAAAGCGCGCGTCGTTGAGCAGGCGGCGGAACGCACCGACCCCGATGAAGCCTTGACCGATATGCTGATGGCGATCGACGCGCGAATGCAGGTCCTTCATCGAGTCGTTGAGATGGAACGCGACGATTTTCTTGATCCCGACAAATTTGTCGAGCTCGCTAAACGTATTCTCGTAGCCCTCCGGCGTGCGCAAGTCGTAGCCCGCGGCGAACGCGTGCTCGGTGTCGAAGCATAGCCGCAGGCGATCGTTTTCCTTCACGGCGTCGAAGATCTTGCCCATCTGCTCGAACGAATGGCCGAGCGTAGTGCCCTGGCCGGCGGTGATTTCGAGCGCGATCTTCGTCGCGAAGCCCTTGCACGACTTATGCGCCTCGTCGATCGACTTGGCGATCGTCTTGATCCCCTGCGCTTCGCCTGCGCCGACGTGCGCGCCCGGATGCGCGACCAGCGCCGGCACGCCAAGCGCCTCGCAGCGCTCCAGTTCGTCGATAAATCCCATCACGGATTTTTTGCGCAAAGCCTCGTCGGGAGCGCCGAGATTCAACAGGTAGGAATCGTGCGCGATGACAGCCGCAATTCCGGTCTCGCGCTGGTTGCGCTTGAAGGTCGCGATCTCATCCGCGCCGAACGGTTTGGACGCCCATTGCCGCGACGACTTGGTGAAAATCTGGATACAATCGCAGCCCGCCTGTTGGCCGCGAAGCAGCGCCTCGCCGACTTCGCCCGCGATCGACATATGCGCGCCAATCAAGGGGCGCCCGCCGGGCTTGTTCGATTTTGTCATCGTGGCGATGCCGTCCTTGCGCACCCGCCACCGCGAGCGCATCGCGATTTTATATGAATATCCAGCCGATGCGAGCAACACGCCGCCGCAACTGGTCGGGTATCCCGACGCTCTTGCCCGCGCCGTCGCGGGATGGATACTTGATTGATCGTGCGTGCAGCGTTCCCGAAAAGATTGCTGATGGCGATGGCGCTCGCGGCCACGGGATGCGCCGCGGTGTCGCTGCCGCCGCAGGTGAGCGTCGCGGAAGTCGAGCCGTCGGGCCGCGCCGCCAAACCGCCCGACTGCAACATGCCGGTGCTGCGCCACGAGCCGCTTACCGACTATCGCAAGGTCGCGATCGTCGAAGGTATCGGCAATCGCTACGCCGACGAGTCCCAGGTGTTGCCCGCGGTGCAGCGGCGCGCGTGCGAGACCGGCGCCGACGCGATCGTGATTCTCGCGAGCAAGGCGCAGACCAGCGAGAGCATGACCGGCTACTATATCAACGCGATCGCGATCGTGTACGGCAAGCGCAACCCGGCCGCGGCGAGCAGCGCGAACAAAGTCCTGCATTGAGTTTACGGCGCGCGCTCGAATCACTCCGCGTTGCCGCATTTTGCCACGCATGATAATTGCCTGATGGCGGTGACGAAGCGCTCAATAAAATCGGTCGGCCTGGTCGTCAAGCGCGATCGGCCCGAAGCGATCGTCATCGCGCGCGCGCTCACCAGATTTCTCCTCATCAAGAAGAAATTCCCGATCGCTGAAGAGGAGATGGCGAAGAAGATCGGCGCCGAGGCCGTCGAACGTCATCAACTCGCCGACCGTGCCGATTTGATCGTCGTGCTGGGCGGCGACGGCACGCTGCTCGGCGTCGCGCGTCTGGTCGCGTCGAAGGGCATTCCGATTCTCGGCGTGAACCTCGGCGGGCTCGGCTTCCTTACCGAAGTAACGATGAAGGAGGCGCGCGCCGCGCTCGAACGAATCCTGGCCGGCGACTACGAAGTCGACCGGCGCATCATGCTCGAGGCGATCGTCGCGCGCGCGTCGGAGGAACTGAGCCGCGCCGAAACGTTCCAGGCATTCAACGACGTCGTCGTCAGCAAGGGGCCGCTCGGCCGGATGCTTCAACTCGAAGTCTTTGCCGACGGCAAGCCGTTCTGCACCTACCGCGCCGACGGACTGATTGTCGCAACTCCGACCGGCTCAACCGCGTATGCGCTGGCGGCGGGCGGGCCGATCGTATATCCGACGCTCGGCGCGATAGTGCTCGCGCCAATCTGCCCGCACACGCTGAGCAACCGCCCCGTGGTGTTGCCGGACTCGTACGAAATCGAGATTCACGTACGCGCGCCCGACCACGACACGACCTTCACGGTCGACGGCCAGGAATCGGCGCAGCTCGGCCCGGCCGACTCGATCAAGATTCATCGCGGGCGTCACTCGGTGTCGCTGATTCGTTCGGCCCATCCGTACTTCGAGATCTGGCGCGACAAACTTCACTGGGGGTAGAGCGCGGGCCCAGATGCTGCTCGAACTGCGCATCCGCAACTTCGCGATTATCGAGGAAGCCCAGCTCGAGTTCGGCGCGGGACTCAACGTGCTCTCGGGCGAGACGGGCGCGGGCAAAACGATCATTTTAAGCGCACTGGGCCTGCTGCTCGGCACGCGCGCGTCGCCGGACATGATTCGTACGGGCGAGAAGGAGGCGGTGGTCGAGGGGCGGTTCGAGCTGGAGGGCGAAGTTGCGATTCCGGAGCTGGCCGATCGCGTTGGCGACGGGGCTACGCGCGAACTGATCGTGCGCCGCGTGATTGCGGAGGGTGGGCGCTCGCGCGTGACGGTGGACGGCGAGCTCGCCACGGTGCAAGGCCTCGCAAAAATTGGCGCGGCGCTAGTGCAGGTCTACGGCCAGCACGAGCAGCATTCGCTGCTGCGCGCCGAAGCGCATCGCGAGATTCTCGATCGCTACGCCGGCCTCGACGCCGAACTCGCCGCTTATCGCGAGCAGTTCGCGCGCGCAAATCAACTGCGCTCGCAGCTGGAGGATTTGAACCGGCGCGAGCGCGAACGCGCCGACCTGCTGGAACTCGCACGCTTTCGCGTCACCGAACTTGAGCGCGCCGCGCTCGCGCCGGGCGAGGACGAGGCGCTGGCCGGCGAGCGCACCGTGCTGGCCAACGCCAGCAAGCTCGGCGCGGCGGCGGACGAAGCCGAGCAGGCAATCTACGGGAACGACGGCGGCGCGACCGACGTCGTCGCGCGCGCCGAGGCGCGCATCGCCGAAGCTGCGACGCTCGACCCGAAACTCGGCGGCGCACTCGAGATGATCAAGTCGGCGCGCGCCAATCTTGAAGAAGCGGCGCGCACGCTGAGCGCCTACGCCGGCAAGCTCGAGGCCGATCCTGCGCGGCTGGAGGAAATCGAGTCCCGCCTGCAGGAGCTGACCCGACTCAAGCGCAAGTACGGCGGCTCAATCGACAGTGCAATCGAGACGATGAACCGATCGCGCGCAGAAATCGCGGAGCTGGAGGGAATCGGCGAGTCGAAGGCGCAGGCCGAGGCTGAGATGTCGTCGGCGCTCGACGAACTGCTCGCCCGCGCAAAAAAAATCTCCGCGACGCGCGCGAAATCAGCCGCCGACTTGAGTCGCAAGATGGAAGCGGAGCTCAAGTCGCTCGGGATGCGTGCGCCGGGCTTCGAGCCTCGGCTCGCCCCGCTCGCAAGCGACGAAGCGGGCTTTGTCCACATCGGCGCGGCGCTCGGACCAGCGGGGCTCGACACCGTCGAGTTCCATCTGTCGCCCAACCTGGGGCAGCCGGCGATGCCGCTGCTGAGAATCGCGTCGGGCGGCGAGTTATCGCGCGTGATGCTCGCGCTGAAGCGGCTGGAGGCGCAGCGCCGCGGCGTCGCCACGATGATCTTCGACGAGGTGGACGCGGGAATCGGCGGCGCAGTCGCTCAGGTGGTCGGGCGCAAGATGAAGCAGCTCTCGCGCTACCATCAGATTCTGTGCGTGACCCATCTCGCGCAGATTGCGGCGTACGCCGACCGTCACTTCACCGTCGAGAAGGAGGAACGCCGCGGCTCGACGCGAAGCCGTGTCGCCGTGCTCGCGCCAGAGAGCCGCGCCGAGGAGATTGCGCGGATGCTCGGCGGCGAGGTTTCGGAAAAGTTCCGCCGCGCCGCCCGCGAGCTGCTCGACCGCGCCCGCGAATAGCTGCGATGCCACTCGCTTGACGGCAATTCGCACCGCGCGTTAAACCGCGATCAGAAAGCCCGCAGCGAAAGAGCGAAAGGAGTTCGGCCGATGGACCCGCAGAGAATCCTGTCCGCTGATTCCCACGTGATCGAACCCGCCGACGTCTGGACCGCGCGCATCGAAAAGCGCTTTCTCGATCGCGCGCCGCGAGTGGTCAAGCGCGCGGGCGATCGCGAGGGCGACTTCTTTGTCGCCGAGGGGATGCGGCCGTTTCCGGTCGCCGGATTCGCCGTCGCCGGTGTCGATCCCAAGGACTTCGGCGAGCGGATGGCGAAGGGTTATCCAGGCGTGCGGCCGAGCGCGTGGGACCCCGTCGAGCGGCTCAAGGACCAGGAGCGCGACGGCGTTGCCGGCGAGGTCTTGTACCCGAGCCTGGGGATGCGCCTGTTCCAGCTGGAGGACGGCGAGCTGCGCGCGGCGAGCTTTCGCGCCTACAACGACTGGCTCGCCGACTACTGCGCGCACAGTCCGCGCCGGCTTGCAGGCGCGGCGCTGATCTCGCTCGACGAACCGGCGCAGGGCGTCGTGGAGTTGACGCGCGCCGCAAAGAAGGGGCTGCGCGGCGTGATGATCTGGGGCGCGGCGCCGGCCGAGCGTCCGTACAGCGACGCGTCGTACGATTGCTTCTGGGCGGCAGCGCAGGACCTCGCGACGCCGCTCAGCCTGCATATCCTGACCGAGCGGCGCGGCGGCAGCGATTTCTCAAGCGTGATGAAAAGCTATCCGGCGCTGCATCACTCGGCGGAAAAGACCCTCGCGGACCTCATCTTTGCGGGCGTGCTCGAGCGCTTTCCAAAACTCAAGCTGGTGTCGGTCGAGAACGACATCGGATGGATCGCGCATTTCCTGCAGCGCCTCGACCACGCGTACGAGAAGTACCGCTACCTGGAGCGCGGCGCGATTCCGAATCCGCCGAGCTACTATTTCCGGCGCCAGGTCGCGGCCACGTTTCAAGACGATCGCGTCGGCGTCGTGACGCGCGGGTTCGTCGGCGTGGGCAGCCTGATGTGGGCGTCGGACTTCCCGCATTCCGACTCGACGTGGCCGAACTCGCGGCAGGTGATTGCGCGCGACTTTCAGGGCGTGCCCGACGACGAGGTGCGGATGATGGTCGCGGACAACGCCGCCGCGCTCTACGGGCTCGGATGACGCCGCTTGCGGCGCGGATGCACGAGCTTGGTTGACTCCACGGACCGTATCCGATTAGCTGAAAAATCTCGCCAACGGTGGGGCTGTAGCTCAGTTTGGGAGAGCGCCTGAATGGCATTCAGGAGGTCGGCGGTTCGATCCCGCTCAGCTCCACCAATCGAATCAGAGCTGCGCGCAGGCTCCGAGTAAATTTCGGACGTCATACTGGTCGCGATCGACTACTAGCTTACCGGCGCGATGATTGGCGCATCGGCGCCCAAGTGCGAAGATTTCCGCGCGTGCACTGACAGTCATCCGCGGGGGTGCTCCGATGCCCAGACTTTCGCGCAGATCGTTTCTCGCCGGTACGGCGGCAATTCCGTTCGCGTTGTGGTTCGACAAGTATGCGGCCGCGCAGACGCCTACGATGACGCGATGCGAGGTGCTGACCGCAGACGGCCAAGCCATGCTGCAGAAGTATGCGCAGGCC
Organism: Candidatus Acidiferrales bacterium; assembly: GCA_035631915.1. Lineage (GTDB taxonomy): Bacteria > Desulfobacterota > Binatia > Binatales > Binataceae > Binatus. The sequence continues at coordinate 6,220 of DASQHV010000537.1, forward strand.
GTCGCGACCATGATGAGTACCAGTGAGGGCGATCCGCGGAGCTGGATTTTTCAGTGGTACACGCACGGGGTGAATCCGGCCTCGACCAAGGACGCCGAGATCGCGCGCATCTACGCCGGCAACCCAGGCGCCAACGGCGCGCTGGCCGGAGAGATGTGGAACACGTGCCAGGCGCATGACCCGAGCCAGGACGAGAATTTTTTCCTGCCGTGGCATCGGATGTTCGTGTATTTTTTCGAGCGCATCATCCGCAGCGTGCTGGGCGACCAGCAATTCGCGCTGCCGTACTGGAACTACTCGACGCCGGTGACGGCGGCGCACGGAATTCTGCCGGCGCAGTTTCGCCAGCAGGGCGATGCGACGTTCGGCTCGCTGTTCAGGCCGAATCGGAATCCCGGCACCAACCAGGGCGATGCGATCGATCAGGACAGTCCGGGTGCGCTCGACCTGGATGCTCTGATGGGCGAGACGACCTACGATCAGCAGAGCGACGCCGTGCAGGGCTTTTGCATGGACCTGGACTTCAACCTGCATGGCAGCGTTCACGTCATGGTCGGCGACTCGAATGGGATGGGCAGCATTCCGTCGGCGGCCAACGATCCGATCTTCTGGCTCCATCACTGCAACGTCGATCGGCTCTGGGCCAGCTGGAATCGCAACGGGGGCAAGAACCTGAGCGGGTCGTGGCTGACGCAGCAGTTCATCTTCGCCGACGAAAACGGGAATCGCGTCGCCGCGACGGTGCAGGATTTTCTTGATTTGGGGCGCCTCGGATACACCTACGACTCGTTCGCGCCGGCGCCGCCGGGGTTCGCGCCGCCGCCTATCTTCGGCGCCGCGCCTCCGCCCCCGGCGGTCGCGACCAGAGTTTCGAATGCGGTGCCGCTGGCGGCCGGTCCCGTGCAGGTGCCGTTGGAGCCGACCACGCCGTTCGGGGCCGCGCCGACCGAAGCGATGCCGCCGAACAAGCGCCTCTACCTGGTGCTCAAGAACCTCAAGGCGCAGGCGGCGCCCGGCGTCGTGTACCGCATCTACCTGAACCTGCCGCCGAATGCGTCGCTCGCCGACGCGCGCGACCATCAGGTGGGCACGCTAAATTTCTTTGCGGCGCTTGGACATGCGGGTCACGGCGGAAGCCCAAGCGCGGGCGCGAAGGCGCGGTTCTTCAGCACCGAGATCACGCAGGTCGCGCGCAGATTGCGCGAGCGAGGTCAGCTGAGCGGCAAGCCGATCGTCACGATCGCTCCGGCGGGTCAGCCCGCAGCGTCGGCGCAGCCGGTGGTCGGACAGATTTCGCTGGTCGCGCGATGACCTGATTTGACGGCCGGCACTCTACGATCATGAAAATCAGCCGGCGAACCTTGCTGGCCGCGATTCTTGTCGGTTCCAGCTTGATCGGTTTCGGTCAGGTCGCCGCGCCGAGCGACAACACGGAAGGGATCGAAGAAGGCGGGACCGCAGCTGTGACCGGGGCACAGGAGATCGCGTCGTCGAGGGGTCCGGTCGAGCTGGGCGAATCGGCGGTGCGCGTGCCGCTGTTTCCGTCGCCCAGCCTCGCCGCTGAGAAGGGCTGGTTCGAAAAGAGGCTCGAGGCGCTCCAGCCGAAGTCGCGGATACGGCT
>DASQHV010000538.1:0-1761 GCA_035631915.1 Candidatus Acidiferrales bacterium
CCCGAGTATCGCGAGCGCATCAACAAGTTCTATCGCAATTGCCGCGACAACGATCTCGCCGTCGCCGTCGCGCAGACCGACGTCAAGGGTGACCGCGCGCTCGGCCCCACGCAGCAGGACCATCCTGACTACTACGTGCGAATCGTCGAGGAGCGGCCGGACGGAATCGTCGTGCGCGGCGCCAAGGTTCACACCAGCGTCTCGACCAACACCAACGAAGTGATCGTGCTGCCGACGCGCGCGATGCGCGCCGAGGACAAGCAATACGCCGTCGCGTTCGCACTGCCGGTCAACACGCCGGGACTCAAGCTGCTGGCGTCGCCGCACGGCAGCTCGCACAAGAACGACTTCGAGCATCCGATCAGCGCGCGGCACAAGATGATGGAGACGCTGACGGTGTTCGACGACGTGTTCGTGCCGAAGGAGCGCGTGTTCCTGCAGGGCGAGATCGAATTCGCGGGCTTGCTGGCGCTAACCTTCGTGCGGTTCCATCGCTTCACCGCCGTCTCGTACAAGCTCCCGCTCCTGGAGCTGATGTGCGGTGCGGGCCACGCGATTGCGGAGGCCAACGGAATTTCGCGCGCCGGCCACGTGCGCGACAAGCTGACTCATCTGGCGGCCTATCACACCACGGTGCGCGGGCTGATCGAGCACGCGGCCCGCACCTGCACCTACGAGGACGGCGTCGCGGTGCCGAACACGCTGCTGACCAACGTCGCGAAGTATCATTTCGCGCACAACTATCATCAGGCCGTGCAGATCGTGCAGGACCTGGCGGGCGGCCTGCTGGTGACGGCGCCGGCGGCTGAAGACCTCAGCAGCGAGGCGACGCGCGCCTACGTGCTCAAGTACCTGGGCGGGGCGAAGGGCTTCGACGCAGAGAAGCGGCTACGACTGTTGAATCTGATCGGCGATCTCACGTCGTCGGATTTCGGCGGCTACCAGGAAGTGCTCGCCGTCCACGCGGAGGGCGGCTTCGAGGCAGAGAAGCTGCAGGCTTATCGCGAGTACGACTTCAAGACTGTCGCCGACTACGCGCGCAAACTCGCCGGCGTATAGCGCGGCGGTCGCTGCCTACTTGTCGGTCCGGAGCTCGACGGTGTTGCCGTCAGGATCGACCACCCACAGCTGGCGGCCGGCGCCCATGTTCGACGGCGCCTCCAGGAACTCGACGCCCATCTCCTTGAGCGAGCGCTTGGTTTCCTCGAAGTCCTCGACGTCGAACGCGACGTGCGCGCCGAGCGGGTCCGGTTTGCGGCCGTGGTTCTCGCTCGAGATGATGTGCAGCGCGTTGTTGCCGACGCCGTACCATGCGCCGCCGAAGCCGAAGTCCGGGCGCGGAATCCGCTTCAGCCCGATCACCTTTTCGTAGAACTCGGTCGCCTTGGCGACGTCGCTGACGCGAAACGCCGCGTGGTTGAAAGCGCGTGTTTTGATCATCTGATTTTCTCCTTCGGCCCCAATTGTCAGTGCAGCTCGCCGCCGCCCGCGACGTTGATCGTTTCGCCCGTCACGTTGTCCGCGCGGCACAGATAAACCACCGCCTCGCCGATATCGGCCGGCGTCTGCTCGCGCTTCAGAAACGTGTTGCGCGCGATGTATTCGTCGAAGGCCGACTCGCGATTCACGCCGTACTGGACTCCGACCAGCGGATCCAGCACGTCGGTCCACATCGCAGTGCGCAGAAATCCGGGACATACCGCATTGACCCGTACGTTCAGCGGCCCCAGTTCTTCGGCCAGCGACTGCGTGAAGCCGACC
>DASQHV010000539.1:0-1793 GCA_035631915.1 Candidatus Acidiferrales bacterium
GATTGAAGACCGGCGGCGATTCCCTGGGTGCGAGCCGTCCCAACCGGCGCATCAGTTTGGGCAGCGCGCTCGGCGAGACGATCACGATGCAGCGCGACTGGTTGCGCCGGAGCTCGCGGAGCGTCGAGACCAGCGAGTCAAGATCGGCGATACGCTGTCCGGCCGGCGGTATCAGCGCGAAGAGCAGACTCTTCCCGTAGAATTCTTCGAGGTAGAAGGTCTTCTCGGTGAAGACCGGCGCGCCGTTCCGTCTCACCGCGCGCTCCGCGCCCGGAGGGCTCCCCAGCGCCTTGCCCGGGGACTCCGCCCCGTTGCCAAACTCAGATTCGCTCACTGCGCCGGTTCCGCGAGGGGTAGGTTCAATCCGAAGTTCGAATCGACGACGTTCAATTCGAGTGTGCGTGCGGCGGCTTGGACGTCGCAGACGATCCCGGCGCATCGTCGCCCGCCGGCCGCGCCGCCGCGATTTCCGCCAGCGACGTGTCGGAGAACACCTCGAGCAGCACGCGCTGGCCCTTCTCCCACACCCGGTACATCCGGCAGGTCGGCTTCAGCGCGCACGAGCTCGAGCCGTCGGTGCAGACGTTGAGCGTGATCGGCCCCTCCACCGCCTCGATAATGTCGCGAAACGTGATCGTGTCCGCGCGCCGCGCCAACTGGTAGCCGCCGCCGGGACCGCGCCGCGCATGCACCAGACCGCGCCGCATCAGGTCGCGAATCACTTTCTCGAGATAGTACTTCGGGATCTGCTCGCGCGACGCGATCTCCGTGCCGCGCGCGACGCCCGCCGGCCGGTCCGCCATATAGATCATCGCACGCAGCGCGTACTCGATCTTCCGCGGTATCTGCATCAGGCTCATGAATTCATCGCCCGCCGCGTTTTCATCATGCGGCCGGCGCGCCCGTCGCTCCGCGCACGCTCAAAATTTTCTCGACGTACTTGACCAGCATGTCGTTCTCGATATTCACCGTGTCGCCCGCCTGCTTGAAGCCGAGCGTCGTGTTGCGCAGCGTGTGCGGGATCACCTCGACCGAAAACGTGTTCCCGCTCACCGAAAAAATCGTGAGACTGGTGCCGTCAATCGCGACCGAGCCCTTCTCGACCAGGTAGCGCGCCTGCGCGGGCGCAACTTCAAAGCTGTACAAGCGCGAGTCGCCCTCCGGCTTCACCGCGACGATTCTGCCGACGCCGTCCACGTGTCCCGACACCAGGTGACCGCCCAGCAGCTTGTCCAGTGTCAGGCATCGCTCCAGGTTCACTCGGCTGCCCGGCTTCAAACCGCCGAGCCCGGTGCATCGCAGCGTCTCCGCCGACACGTCCATCGCAAAGCGTCCCGCCGCCTTCGACACCACGGTCAGGCACGCGCCGTTCACCGTGATCGATTCGCCGATCGCAATTTCCGCGACCGGCATCGAGGTGTGAATCGTGATGACCGCGCCCTGGTCGGTCGGCTTGAGACTCTCGACCGTGCCGAGATCCTCGATGATTCCGGTGAACATGAGTCCTCCTCTGGAGGTCGTTTAGATAGCCCTTTGGATTTTCGTGAAGGCGCGGCGAAAAATCCTGAAAAATCATATCTTTTTGGCGAATGCCCACGCAACTACGCCTCCGCGCGCGGCCTTTGTAGTGCGCGCATCGCTCGCCTAAGCTCGATCAGATGACGATGAAGAAGAACTCGAAACGCCCGCCCGCAAAAGCAAAATCGCGCGGCGCCGCACATCCCCGCTCGGCACAGAAGCTCAAGGCGATGCTCTTCGACTTCGGCGGCACGCTCGCGTTCCTGGATTTCGAG
>DASQHV010000540.1:0-5340 GCA_035631915.1 Candidatus Acidiferrales bacterium
TAGAAGTAGAGATCGACGCCGAACAGTTCGAACAGGTCGCGCACGTCGCTGTTGATCGCGACGATCGTGGTGCCGATAAACAACCCGACGAACGCGACGTAAAACGCGTAGTGCATCCAGCCCCACGTCTCGCGGATGACGTTGCCCTGGCCGAACGAATCGCGGAGCGCCAGCAGCATGCGCGTCATCGGATGGTCCAGACGATTTTCCGCGACGCCGAGGCTAATCAGCCGGTACCATTTCAGGCCGGCGTATACGAACCCGACGATCAGGAGCCCAAGCAACGCGTACATCAGGACGATGAACGGAACGGGGATGTTCCAGAGGATCTGGCGTGTGACTTGCTCGTTCATTGGCGCTCCAACAGGATGGGCAGAACCTCGCTTCGCTTTGCGATGCTTCTAGCAGAGGTTAAATCAGACCCCCGCGCAACAATTCAATCGGTCGCGGCGTCCGTAGATGGCGGTCCGCTGACCGGCTCTGGGAGCGGGCGAGACTAGAAGCCCAAAATCGTGCGGCTGGCCGGAAATTTGGTCGCGAGCTGATAAGCGTATTTTGCTTTCATCTCGCGGTGCACTTGGGCGAATGCGTCCACCATCGCGCCGGAGTTGGGAAGGGGAATCGGTGTCGTCGACGGTTGGCGCTGAATCGACGACTGCAGCGGCGGCGCTGGCGCGGTCGAGCGCGGTGAGCTCAGCAAATCGAGCGCGTCGCCGACACTGCCGACCAGTGCCCGCTTGTCCACCTCCGGCGAATAGCCGCCCCCCATGCCAAATCGCTCGCCGAGAAACTTCAAGATCGAGGTGTGATCAAGATCGCCATGAAAAACGGTCCCGTCCGACACGAACGGCGACACGATTGCGGCAGGCACTCGAATTCCTGAAGTCTCAAAGACTTGGTAGCGATCGCCGGGTGCGGCGGTCTCGATCTGAAGCGGCTGTTCGTGATCGAAAAATCCGCCGTGCTCGTCGTACGTGACCAGCAACACCGAGCGATCCCATCGCCGCGTCCGAACCATCGCCACATAAACATCGTGCATCAGGCACTGGCCGCCATACACCGACGACGGTGAATGGTCATCGCTGCCCTCGGCCTCGGCATGTGGCGCGTCGCTATAGATTGGCTCAATAAAAATTACTTGCGGAAAAGTGTCGTCGGGTTCGAGCTCGATGTCATTCGCGAACTGATCGAACGGCCTGAAACTGCTGCCCAGCGTTGCGGGTGCCCATCGCGGCATCATCGCAAAGAACGGGAAAAACCCCTGGTGATAGACGCGCCATCGAACCTGATGCGCAGTCAGCCAATCGTATGCCAACAGCTGGTTTGGAAGCACGTTTTGGTTTGTGTCGATCAGGGTGTGGCCCGACATCGCCATCAGCCGGTTGGGCTGCGTGCCCGCCGGGAGGCATGAAAACCAGCGATCGCAAACGCGATAGTTCCGCGCGAAGAAGTCGAGGACGGCGACACTCCCCGGCGATTGGTAATTCATGACGTCGGAATCTCCGCTCGCGTTCGCGACGAATCCGCTCAAAGGAAACTTGCCCGATGCGTCGGGACCGCCCATCTGTAGCTGAATGTTTACGCGCTCGTGCGGTGGATCTGGAATGCGCGGCTCGGCAAGCCGAATCGGCCAGTACTTCTGCCCCTGCCATTCATTCGCAAACTGCTGTAACCACGCCGGGTCTTCCTTGAGACCGTTCACGTCGTTGAGGCTTCTGTACGAGCCGGCGAGGCTCGGCATGCTGAGGTAGCCAAGCATGTGATCGAAGGATCGGTTCTCCATCATCAGAATTACGATGGTTTCGACTTGATCAAGATTGGCCGGCATGATGGACGCCCCTCATGTTTCTCTTCGCGAAGTCATCCAAAAATGGACGCGATGCGTCGTGAACTTCGTATCATGCGGCGCAGATTAAATGAAAAACGGGAGGGCGCGATCGCACCCTCCCGTTGGAATCACCGTCTAAGACGACGCGGCTACTCGCGTTCCTGGAAGCCCTCCAGCGTGCGTGACCGCCCCGTCTGACGCAGCTTGCGCAGCGCCTTCGCCTCGATCTGCCGAATCCGCTCGCGCGTGACTGCGAACTGCTTGCCCACTTCCTCGAGCGTGTAGTCGGTCTTCTGCCCGATGCCGAAGCGCATACGCAGGATCTGCTCCTCGCGCGGCGTCAGCGTCGCCAGCACCTTGCGCGTCTGCTCGCCGAGATTGCCCTGGATTGCGGCCTCGACCGGCGACGGCGCCAGCTCGTCCTCGACGAAATCTCCCAGCGAGCTTTCCTCCTCGTCGCCAATCGGCGTTTCGAGCGAGATCGGCTCCTTGACGATCTTCAGCACCTTCTGGACCTTGTCCAGCGGCATCTCCATCTGCTCGGCGATTTCCTCGGGCCCCGGCTCGCGCCCCAGCCGCTGCACCAGCAGCCGCGTGACGCGCAGGAGCTTGTTGATGGTCTCGACCATGTGGACGGGGATTCGAATTGTGCGACCCTGGTCGGCGATCGCGCGCGACATCGACTGCCGTATCCACCACGTCGCGTAGGTCGAGAACTTATATCCGCGCTGATACTCGAACTTGTCGACCGCGCGCATCAGCCCGATGTTGCCTTCCTGGATCAGGTCGAGGAAGCCCAGCCCGCGATTGGTGTAGCGCTTGGCCAGACTGACGACCAGGCGCAGGTTGGCCTCGGTCAATTCTTTTTTGGCGCGACGGCTCTTGTCTTGTCCGGCCGCGATGGTCTCGAGTTTGCGCGCATACTCCTCGCCGGTCGCCTTGGCTTTCTTTTCGATCTCGCGGACGGTCTTTTGCGCCTGGCGAATTTTCGCCGCGATGTCGAGCAGGTTCTCGCGCACGTCGTTGATCTTCAGGACGTGGCGGCGATCCTCTGCTTCGGCGGCTTCCTTGAGCAGATGCGTGCGCGAGCGCCCGGTCGCCTCTTCGTAATTCTGAATTGTGTGAAGGGCCGCGCGATACTGATGCAGGTACTCGCGCTTCTCCGCGATTACCGCTTCCATCAAGCGCCGCGAAAGCTGCATCGCGCGCAATTCCTTCTTCACGCGCTCGTAGTAGCGCGCGAGATTTTTCTCGAGCTTCGGTTTGCGGCGCGGCCCTACCTTGTTGTGCAGCGTCTCCTCGATCGCGTCGATCTTGGTGCGCAGGTCCGTGAGTTTCTTGGTCGCCACCGTCAGCCGCTTGAGCTGACGCTCGTCGGCTTCGGGCCCGCGCTCTTCGTCGGGATCGTCCGGCGCCTCCGCCGCATCCTCGAACACGTCGCGCAAGTCGGCCTCGCCCGCCGCGACGCGCTCGCCCACGCGAATCACGAAGTCCAGCGTGATCGGCGAGCCGAGCACTTCTTCCTCGACTTCGTTTTCCCCGGCCTCGATCCGTTTGGCGATTTCCACTTCCTGCTCGCGCGACAGCAGTTGGAAATTGCCCATCTCCTTCAAGTAGAGACGGACGGGATCCGACGACTCGCCGAGCGAGTCCGCCGCCGGGGCCGGCGCTTCGGGCGCCTCCTCGGGCTCTTCCTTGCCTTCGACTTCCACGTCGTCGGCGCCCTCGGTCGGCACTTCCTCGAGCACCTTGATGTCGAGGTCTTCGAAACTGTCCAGCGCGGCGCGCAGGTCGGTCGGCGAGGCTACGTCCTGCGGCAGGTAGTCGTTGACCTGCTCGAACGTCAAGTAGCCCTGTTCGCGCCCGAGGTCGACGAGACCTTGCAGATCTTTGCCTTCGTACTTCTGCTTCATTCTTTCAGTTTTCCGTCCTGCGCGGGCGTTGACGCCCCGATTCGCGCGCACAATTCGACCGTCGATACGGCCGCTGGGCGGGAATCAGGTAGCCTCATTTATACAGACGAGATTGCAAAGGCAAGCGAGCGACACCAAAGAAGCAAGTTTAGGTACCGGATCGATCCGAGTCAACCGAGCGTCGTTCGCGGCAACAGCCTATGCGATTCGCCCTCTGTTCTGCGCGATCAGCCGGCAAAATCCAACTCGCCGGCGCGGCCGCTGCTTCGCGGCCTCATACATATTATACGCATCATTTGTCGATTTGGCTGCATTCGCTTTGAGAGTTCCGCGCGGTAGAAATCCCGGCTCCGCCTCTCTATTCTCGACGGGTCGATTCGCGCGCACCGCGTCTGCAACCGTTCGAACCGCCGCCGGGGAGCTGATTCTTGCTCGAACATGCCCTCATTCTGGCTTTGAGCTTCGCGATCATCCTCGTCGGCTCGGAACTTTTCACCAACGGCGTCGAATGGGCCGGGCATCGGTTCGGAATCGCTGAGGCCGCGGTCGGCAGTCTGCTCGCAGCGGTCGGCACCGCATTGCCCGAGACGTTCATTCCGGCGGTAGCGTTGCTGACGGGACGCGATTCGCCCGAGGCGCATTCGGCAGTTGGCGTGGGCGCGATCGTCGGTGCACCGCTGATGCTCTCGACGGTGGCGCTGTTCGTGATGGGCACGGCGGCGCTGGCATTTCGGCGCCGGCGCGGACGGATTGCGCTCCACGTCGTGCGCGAGGACGCGCGCCGCGACCTGGCGTTCTTCTTTCCGATCTTCATGCTGTTGGTCGTCGCGGGGACTCTAGAGCTCGGTCCCGTGCTGCGCCACATCCTGGCGTTCGCGCTGCTGGCGGTGTACGCGGCCTACTCGATCGTGATGCTGCGGCTGAAACGTGCCGACGACGCTGCGGTGGAGCACGGGCTCTACTTCGAGTCGCTCTTTCGCGGCAACCCGCTACACCCGCGCACCTGGACTACGGCGGCGCAGGTAATCGCGGGCGTCGGCGCAATCCTGCTCGGCGCTTTCGAATTTGTCGATCAGATAATCCTCTTCTCCCAGCACGCGCATCTGAATCCCGGCGTCCTGTCGCTGATCCTGAGCCCGCTCGCCACCGAACTGCCCGAAAAATACAACTCGGTAATCTGGATTCGTCAGCGCAAAGATCATCTGGCGCTTGCCAACATCACGGGCGCGATGGTCTTTCAGTCGTGCATCCCGGTCGCGCTGGGATTGGCTTTCTCGCCGTGGCATCTGAGCAGCCCCGAGTTGCTGGCCGGCGCGATCGCGCTGCTCTCGTCCGCGATTCTCTTCGTCAATTTGCGCGACTCGAAGCTCGGCACTCCGACGCTTGCGATCGGCGGCATCGCGTACGCGATATTTTTGATCGGCCTGCGCCATCTCGGCGCGATATGATGACGACCTACCAGGAAATTTCGGCGCAGTTCTATTCCAACCGCCTGCTGTTTGGCGACCCGGCCGACGCCGGCGTGGTGGCCGTCGAAATCGCCTCGAAGACCGAGATCGACATCTACCGCAGGCTGAACGGCGTGCTCTCGCGCGAGCG
>DASQHV010000541.1:0-3248 GCA_035631915.1 Candidatus Acidiferrales bacterium
CGTCGGCCCGCACCACAAGCCCAAGTCCGCGTCGTCGGTCTCGCCCGGTCCGTTGACGCGGCATCCCATGACGGCGATCGTGATCTTGTGCCGCGCCGCGTAGGTCGTCAGCTCTTTGACCTGCTGCGCCAGCTCGACGAATTTTTCATTCTCGACCCGCGAGCACGACGGGCACGAGATGATGTTCAGCCCGGCGCCGAAGTCGGGCACCGAGATGAAGCGGCCGGCCGCGACGTCGTCGATAATCTTGTGCCCAACCAGAACTTCCTCGTGCTTGCGCTCGTTGGGCAGCGTGAGCGAGACGCGAATCGTGTCGCCGATATTCTGCGCGAGAAGTTTCTCGAACGCGATGCGGGTCTTGATGATTCCGTCGGGCGGGAGCCCAGCCTCGGTCACACCCAGATGAAGCGGTACGTCGGGCCGCCGTTCCGCAAAGCGCCGGTTCGCGTCCAGCACCTTGTTGGGATCCGAGTCCTTGAGCGACACGACGAAGCGCGTAAAGCCCAGCTCGTCCATCAGGTCGCAGTGGAACGCCGCGGACTCGACGATCGCGGCCAGCTGGTCGCCGGGATATTTGTCGAGGAACGCGGGCGCGACCGAGCCGCAGTTGACGCCGATGCGAATCGCGACGTCGTTGTCGCGCGCGATATCGACCAGCCACTTGACCTTCTGCTCGATCGTTTTCGACTTCTCGATATGGTGCAGATGCCCCGGGTTGTAGCGAATCTTGTCGACGTGGGGCGCGACGCGGTCGGCAATCTTGTAGTTCTCCTGCAAATCGACCGACAACACGATTCCCGCAGTCTGCTTGCGAATCTCGCGCAGCGCCGGCAGCTCCTTTTCGCTGTCCATCGCGATCCGCACGATCCCCGCGCCCGCCGCGGCCAGCTGATGCGCCTGCGCGACGGTCTGATCGACGTCGATGGTTCGCGTCGCGCACATCGACTGCACCACCACCGGCGCGCCGCCGCCGACCGCCGTCTTGCCGATCTTGATCTGACGGGTTTTACGAAGCGAAGCTGCCTGTCCCATTTCCACCTTGACGATCGAATCTACTGCCGCGACGACTCTTCATGCTGCCGCAGCCGGGCCGCGCGCGCTAGTGCTTGTGCTCTTCGGCCACCGCCATCGCAATTGCGCCGTGGCTGAACGCCGCACCCGCGCGCATCGCCGCCGCCACCCACACCGCCTCCGCGATCTCCTGGTCGGTGCATCCCTTTTCCTTGGCGCGCGACACGTGCGCCTCGATGCACCACGGGCACTGCGTGACGTGCGCAGCCGTAATCGCCATCAGCTCCTTGGTCTTGCTCGGGATGGCGCCGTCCTTGAAAACTTCCTTGTCGAAGTCGAGAAATCCCTTGAAGGCGTCGGGCGCGTTCTGGCGCAGGTTGCGGAGATACTTCGAGGTGTCCTTGCCGTAGAAATCTGCCATCGCGATGCTCCCTCGGGGCGGCGCCGAATCAGCCGGCCGAGTCCGCCCACCAATCTGTTGAATCGGAATTGGTACGCTGGAACGCGGCGCTTGAAGCCCACGGCCGCCGCCGTTTCGCTCCAGAAAAATGTACGCACCAAATATAGCAGACCTCCGCGACGCTTCGACAACTCGACGACCATCAATACGGATCCGCGCCCTAAAGCAGGCAGAATTGCGCGATAGCGCGCTCCGCGTTGTACAGGTCCGTCCAGGATTCTCAGGCAACCCCTGACTATCCCAGACCCGTCCTCGCGACTTCTGGGATGACTTTTCGTTTGCATTTGGTCAGCGATGCAATTAAGTTTCTTTTCCCGTCGTTTTCATTAGACGGAATGAGGAATCGCATTAGGTTCGCTGAACTTGTCGGCCTAGTGCGAACGGGCAACGGAATCGTTCAAGCGCTTCGCTCGGGGGAGGGAGGTAGCTGAACAATGGCCTCGGTAGTTTCTTCAATTCCCGCCGCAGAGCAGCGGCCCTTTCCCGATGTCATCCTGCGCAGCCAGTTCTTCGAACTGGTCGGCACGCGCTCGCTCTCGAGCGAGCAGCGCCTGATGCTGGCGGTGCTGGCCGACGCGATCAACGTGGTGCAGGAGTACGGCGCGTCGTCGAGTCTGCGCAAGCGCAACTCGTTCAACGACGCGTGGAGCTGGATCTTCGCCAAGCGGGTGAATTGTCCGCTCTCGTTCGAGAGCGTGTGCGACGCACTCGGCATGGACACGGAGGGTCTGCGGTTCCGCCTGTCGGAGGTGGTGGCGGGACGCGGCGCCACGCCGCTCCGCTTGCGCTTGAAGGAAGCGAGCCGGATGCAGCGGTTGACGGTGAATCGAGTGCGCCGGCGCGATCCTCGCCGGAGTCGCCGCGCGCATCGCGCGCGCTGATCGCGCGCAATCGCTGAAACATCGATCACGTGCGAGGGGGCTCTCCCCCTCGCCGCCCTGTGGCGGAGGCCGGGAACTTGGTCTCGCCGCCGTATGAGTGGTAAGAACTGGTCCTCGGAGGCAACGATCAGTCATGCCGCTACTTGGAGCAGTGTGCCACGTTGGTATCACGGTCAGCGATCTCGATGGCGCCATGGAGTTCTTCAGGCCGTTCTTGGAGTTCCTCGGATATGAGATTTGGGATGAGACACCGAATCCGAACGGGCAGCGCGATAGGGTGGCGGTCAACCATGGGAATGGCGCGGTGTTAACTCTCTGGGAAGCAAAGCCTGAGTTTGCCAAGCATCCATTCGAAGTTTACGAGGTAGGGCTGCATCACATCGCCTTCTACACCGACACGCGTGAGCAGGTTGATCGGGCGTGCGAGCTAGCGAAGCGCCTCGGTGCGAAGGTCCTCGATGGTCCCGGCGAGTTCCCGTACGATCCGGAAGGCTGGTATGCGGTGTACTTTCTCGGACCGGATGGACTCAAGTTCGAGGTAGTCCATCAGCCATCAGCCGTGAAGCGGTATGCGGAGATGATGCGTATCGCCGAGCAACTGATGAAACATTGATTTCGACCAGTTTGTTAGTGCCTCGCGATCCTGGCGGCCGCGTTGAAGAACCGAGCCTTGCACCCCTTCTGATTAGCGAGATAGCCGAGTGCGATCGCGAGATGAGTCTTGCCCACGCCTGAGGGCCCGAGGAAGACCACGTTATCCGCGCGCTCGACGAAGGCCAGACTCGCCAGTTCCATGATCTGCTTGCGTTCCAATTTCGGCCGCGATTTGTCGGCCGCGAGTCGGTCTGCTAACTCAAAGTTGGATGAACCCCCGCCACGCCGCCGCGCTCGCGCTT
>DASQHV010000542.1:0-4479 GCA_035631915.1 Candidatus Acidiferrales bacterium
CGCCGACCGTCGCAAAGTGCGCTACCTGTACTTCGACGCACGGCGAATCGCGAAGGAGCGCGGACTCGTGATCCATCCGCCCGCGAAGATCTTCAGTGCGCGCCTCGCTTTCTACGGCGGGCTCTATGCGGAAAAGCACGCGCGCTTCCGCGCCTACTCCGACAGGGTGTTCGAGCGATTCTGGAAGCAGGAGCTCGATGTCGAGGATCGTGCCGCGATCGCCCGAATTATAGCGGAGGTCGGGCTCGACTCCGCGGCATTCGTCCGTTACGTCGACAGCGACGCGCGCGCCGACCTGGACGCATGCTTCGCGGAGGCCGACCGCGACAAAGTGTTCGGCGTGCCGACGTTCGTCGTCGAGGGCGAACCGTTCTGGGGCGAGGATCGAATCGACTGGGTGGTGCGAAAGCTCGACGCGATGGGTCTCAGGCGCGAGATCAGCCCTGCGTGATCGGAATGTACCGCGGCTGCGACTTGACGCGCGCAAGCCATGCGCGCACTTGCGGATACTTCGCGAGATCGAAGCCGCCCTCGTCCGCGACGTGCGTGTACGCGTACAGCGCGATGTCAGCGATCGAGTAGCGCCCTCCGACGAAGTACTGCCGCGGGTGCTCGCCCTGCCCGGCGCCGCTCAGGTGCGATTCCATCACCGCGAGCGCATCGTAGCCGCGCTGGGTAATCATCTCGGCCATCGCGCGGCGCGGATCCGAGAAATCCGAGTGCATCTTCAGAAATCGCATCACCGCGATGTAGGGTTCGTGGCTGTATTGCTCGAAGAACAGCCACTGGAGCGTGCGTGCGCGCTCGAAGCGATCTGTCGAAAGAAACGGCGTGCCCTCGGCGAAATAGGTCAGGATCGCGTCGGACTCGAACAGGCGCCTGCCGTCCTCGAATTCGACCGCGGGAATCCTGCCGTTCGGAAATTTGCCGATGAATTCGGGCGTGCGCGTTTCACCCTTGGTGATGTCTAGCTCGACGCGCTCGTACTCGATGCCGAGTTGGGTGAGCAGCAGGCGGACCTTGTAGCCGTTGCCCGAGGGCAAGTAGTCGTACAGACGAATCATCGCAAGCTCCCCAAAACATTTCGACGCGCCCGATTACAATTCGGGACTGCTCGGAAGGTACGTCTCGCCCATCAGGTACGCGTCGACCGCGCGCGCGGCCTCGCGTCCCTCCCAAATCGCCCACACCACCAGCGACTGCCCGCGCCGCGTATCGCCGGCCGCGAACACCCCCGGCACGCTCGACATGTAGTTCTCACACAGCACGTTGCTGCGCGGATCCAGCTTGAGGCCGAGCTCCGAAATAATTCCGTCGGGCTCCGGTCCTAGAAATCCAAGCGCGAGCAGCACCAGGTCGCACTCGATTTCAAAATCGCTACCCGGAATCTGCTCCATCACCTGGCGACCGTTGTCGTGCTTCCAGTTGAGCCGCACGCCGTGCAACTTCTTCACGACGCCGCCGGCGCCGGAAAACTTGGCCGTGTTGATGCTCCAGTCGCGCTGGACGCCTTCCTCATGCGAACTCGAAGTGCGCAGGATCATCGGCCAGTCCGGCCATGGCATCTCCGGCGTGCGTGACTCCGGCGGCATCGGCAGCAGCTCGAACTGATGCACGACGATCGCGCCCTGGCGATTCGAGGTGCCGAGGCAGTCCGATCCCGTGTCGCCGCCGCCAAGTATTACAACGCGCTTTCCAGTGGCAGTAATCTCGCCCGCCGGTTCCAGCGCGTCGCCAAAGTTGCGCTTGTTCTGCTGCGGCAAGAATTCCATCGCGAAGTGGATGCCCTTCAGCTCGCGTCCCGGAATCGGCAGGTCGCGCGGCTTGGTCGCACCCATCGTCAGAACGATCGCGTCGTGCTTGGCGCGCATCTGGTCCGCGTGAATATCGAATCCGACCCGGCAATTCGTGACTACTTCGACACCCTCAGCCTTCATCTGCTCAACGCGCCGATTGACGATCCATTTCTCGAGCTTGAAGTCGGGAATTCCGTAGGTCAGCAACCCGCCCACGCGATCCGATCGCTCGTAAAGAGTCACCGCGTGACCCGCGCGCGCCAGTTGTTGCGCGCACGCCAATCCCGCCGGGCCCGATCCCACCACGGCCACGCTCTTGCCCGACTTGCGCGCCGGCGGCTGCGGCGAGATCCATCCCTCGCCCCAGGCGTGATCGATGATGTTCTTCTCGATCAATTTGATCGTGACGGCATCGTTGTTGATATTGAGCACGCAGGCTTCTTCGCAGGGCGCGGGGCAGATCCGGCCGGTAAACTCGGGGAAGTTATTGGTCGAATGCAGCCGCTCGATCGCTTCGCGCCAGCGCCCGCGATAGATCAGATCGTTCCAGTCGGGGATGATGTTCCCGAGCGGGCAACCCTTGTGGCAGAAGGGGATCCCGCAATCCATGCATCGCGCCCCCTGCGCCCGCAGCTTCTCCTCGGGCATCTTGAGATCGAATTCGCGCCAGTCCTTCAGCCGTTCACCGACCGGGCGCCGCGAGGGTGTCTCGCGTTTGATCTCCATGAAGCCCGTGATTTTGCCCACGATGTTCCAGCCACCCCCGATTCAGTTCAATTCCCGATAGTCAGTCGAATAGCTATTTGCCGATAGTTGCTATACGGCAGCCAGCCGCGCCAGGTCGGAGTTCATATTCAGATGCTGCCGTTCGAGCACCATCCGATACTCAGTCGGCAGCACCTTGACGAACTTCAAGCTATAGTCAGTCCAGCGATCGAGAACGCGCTGGGCGACCGTGCTCTGCGTGTACTGTAAGTGCCGAACGATCAACGAGTGCAACTGCTTTAGCTCGTCGGCGTCGGCCACCGGACCCAACTCGACCATTCCAGTATTGCATCGCGCGGAGAACGTACCATCTTCGTCCAGGACGTAGGCCACGCCGCCGCTCATGCCGGCCGCGAAGTTGCGCCCGGTCTTGCCGAGCACGACCACCAATCCGCGCGTCATGTACTCGCATCCGTGATCGCCCACGCCCTCGACCACCGCATGCGCGCCGCTGTTGCGCACCGCAAACCGTTCGCCCGCGACGCCGCGGATAAACGCCTCGCCGCCGGTGGCGCCGTAGAGCGCAACGTTGCCGACGATGATGTTCTCCTCGGCCTTGAAAGTCGCAGCCCGGGGCGGGCGCACCGAAATGAATCCGCCTGACAGCCCCTTGGCGAAGTAATCGTTCGCGTCGCCTTCCAGATAGAGCGCGATTCCGGGTGCGAGCCACCCGCCAAAGCTCTGACCGGCTGAACCCTGCAGATGAATCTGCACCGTGTACGGCGGCAATCCCTCGGCGGCGTACCGGCGTGACACCTCAGCAGACAGCATGGTGCCCACAGTGCGGTTCACGTTGCGAATCGGCAGATGAATCTCGACCGGCTTGCGATGTTCGAGCGCTTCCTTTGCCAGCTCGATGATCTTGTTGTCGAGCGCGTTTTCCAGACCGTGATCCTGTTTCTCCACGCAGTGCAGCGGCTCGTCCGGGCCGACGTCGGGCCGCCGCAGGATGTTCGTCAGATCGACATTGCGCGCCTTCCAATGCGCGATCGCCTCGTTGGTGTCCAGGCATTCGACGTGCCCGACCATCTCGGCAATGGTGCGGAAGCCCAACTGCGCCATGTATTCGCGCAGCTCGTCCGCGATGAACATCATGAAGTTCACCACGTGCTCGGGCTTGCCTTCGAACTTCTCGCGCAGCACGGGATCCTGTGTCGCGATTCCGACCGGGCAGGTGTTGAGATGGCACACGCGCATCATGATGCAGCCGGAGGCGACCAAGGCCGCGCTGGCGAAGCCGAATTCCTCGGCGCCCAGCAGCGCCGCGATGGCGACGTCGCGCCCGGACTTCAGCTGGCCGTCGGTCTCGACGTTGATTCGTCCGCGCAGTCCGTTCATCACGAGAATCTGCTGCGTCTCGGCCAGTCCCAGCTCCCACGGAATACCCGCGTGCTTGATCGACTGCAGCGGCGACGCGCCGGTGCCGCCGTCGTAGCCGCTGATCAGCACCACGTCGGCCTTGGCCTTCGCGACGCCCGCCGCGATCGTGCCGACGCCGACCTCCGCGACCAGCTTCACGCTGATGCGCGCGCGATTGTTGGAGTTCTTCAAGTCGTGAATCAGCTGCGCGAGATCCTCGATCGAGTAGATGTCGTGATGCGGCGGCGGCGAGATCAATCCCACGCCGGGTGTCGAGTAGCGAATCTTCGCGATGAAGTCGTCGACCTTATGGCCGGGAAGTTGTCCGCCCTCGCCGGGCTTGGCGCCCTGGGCCATCTTGATCTGGATGTCGCTGCAGTTGCTCAGGTAGTGCGAGGTGACCCCGAAGCGGGCCGAGGCGACCTGCTTGATCGCGCTGCGGCGCCAGTCGCCGTTAGCGTCGTGGACGAAACGCGCGGGATCCTCGCCGCCCTCGCCCGTATTGCTCTTGCCGCCGATTCGGTTCATCGCGATTGCAAGGTTTTCGTGCGCTTCTTTG
>DASQHV010000543.1:0-3483 GCA_035631915.1 Candidatus Acidiferrales bacterium
GCATCGGATCGAGTCCTATCGAAACTTGGGTCGAACCGTCGGAGTCAGTGGCGGTCCACGTGCCGTTGAGCAGTCGCGCGACGTTAAGCGGCGGCGGCGGAGCTTGTTCGGGTGCAGGCGGCGGCGTCGGCATGTTCGGACAGCTGCGCTGCTGAAACGATTCGGACGAACAAGCGTTCGCGATAAACGCCACGGACATCGCGAGAGCCGTGAGCAGTGCGCACCGTCGGAATCGCCGCCGGCTGGCAGTGGCGGTATCGGTCGCGCGGATGCAGTCGGTCAATAACCTTGTCATCGACTACATCAACTTGTATGCGCGCGCGACGTTCTCGCCGAGAATTCCGCGGCGGCCCGACGCCGTCATCGGCGCGATCATGCCCTTCAGTTCTTCCAGGTAGTTGCCGGGATGGTCGGGATGCGGGTAGTCGCTCGCCCAGAAAAATTTGTCCTCGCCGACCAGCGGCATGATCGACGCAATCGTGCGTTCGTCGGGATCGGCGGAGATATAGCATTGGCGCTTGAAGTAGTATGACGGCGGTTCCTTCAGCCGCACGGTCGCGCCGAGCGTGGTGCCCTTGAAAATCGCGTCGCCGCGATCGAGGAAGTATCCAATCCAACCGGCCTGTGACTCGAGCACCACGATGCGCAGCTTCGGGAAGCGGTCGAAGACGCCGAACTGAAAGAAGGTGCCGAAAGCGTGCTGCACGCCCTGGCCGGCGAACAGATCGAAGTACCACGCGGCCCAGGCGAAGTTGTCGTAGCGATGGTGAATTCCAAAGCTGATCGGCTCGAACGTCGGATGAATGGCGAGCGGCACGTCAAGGTCTTGCGCCGCCGCGAAGAGCGCGTCGTGGCGCGGATCGCCATGGGGCACGCGCGTGATCGTGAACGGGCACACGAACGCGCCTTTGCATCCATCTTTGACGGCGCGCTCCAGTTCGCGTGCAGCTTCGGCGGGATCGCCCAGCGACAGGTGCGCGATGGGGATTAGTTTTCCGCCGGAGTCGCGGCAGAAGTCCGCGATCCAGCGATTGTACGCGCGGCAATAGGCGGCCGAGAGCTCGGCGTCGAAGAGTTCCGCCTCCCACAACAGCCCGATCGTCGGGTAGAGAATCGACTTCTCCATGCCTTCCTGCGCGAGCAGCTCGAGCCGCTCCTTCATCACCATCGTGCCGAAGGCGGCGCCCTTCATGTAGGTGTCTTCGGGCTTGGGCTGCATCATCCGCACTTGCTCGAGCTTCATTTCGCCGCGAAGGGCGTTCTCGCGCAGCTTGTTCGCCTCCTCGACGCGCTTGCCCATCCCGCCCAGCGAGCCGAGCACTCCCGGCTGGGTCATCTTGGCGCGCTTGCGATCGATCTCGAGGTACTCGAAGCCGTCGTCGCCGACCCGGATGCGCATCGCGCGGTCGCGATACTGAGGGTCGATGTATTTTTCCCACAGGTCGGGCGGCTCGAGTATGTGTCCGTCGCAATCGATTACCAGGTCTTCGGTCTTCATCGTGGTGTTTGCTCCGTAAGTCCGAATAGTCAGTTCCAAATATCAGTCGAGTCGAGTTATTATTAGCCCTTGCGAATTGGCTACCTAGAATATCGCCAGCGGATTGACCGGCGACGCGGTTCCGCGGATCAGGATCAGCGGCGCCATCGAGAACATGAAATCCGCGCGATCGAGCCGCGCCGAGGCCTCCGAAACTGCATCGAGGTCGGCGTTGTCGATCAGATGGATGCCCATGGCGACCAGCGTGCCGACGTGTACCGGCAGCGGCAAGCCGTCGTAGCCGCTGGGTGCGACGTCGCTCACCGCGTCACAACCGAGGATCGCGATGCGCCGTTCGTGCAGCCACGGCAGGCAGCTTGCATCCAGGCCGGGCAGGCCAACGCGAAACGGATCCCAGCCGCCCTTTGCCTTGCGCATCTTCGCGCGCCCCGTGCGGACCATCAGAACGTCGCCCTCTTCGACGTGGACGTGCTGCGCCTTTTCGGCGGCGTCGAGGTCGGCGGGAAAGATCGGAGCGCCCGGCTCCATCCATTCGACTTTCTTAAGCCGCGGGATATCGAGCAACACGCCGCGGCTGACGATACCGTTGCGAGTCACGTCGATGGCGCACTTCTTTGCGCCCTGCGAGCCGACTTCCTCGGCCTTGAAGCCGTTGTACATCTTGCCCTGCCAAAAGACGTGGCACAGCGCGTCGAGGTGAGTGTTCGCCATGCCGTGCGGCGCGATCGCGAAGTAGTCGCCCGCGTAGGGCAGTGGCATTTCGTGAGAATCTGCGCCGGCCTGCACCATCAGATGCGTGACCGGCATCGGGTTGTCGGGCGCCGGGATGGTCGCGAGCGGCAGCGCCATCGAAACCGTCTCGCCGGTCTGGACCAGCTTGGCGGCGGCAGCGCGCTTCTGATTGGTGATGAAGTTGAGGGCGCCGCGTTCGTCGTCCTTGCCCCAGCGTCCCCAGTTGCTGAGTTTGTCGAACAACCCCTTGACGTCGGAAGGCGTAAGCTTTGTCGGCATGTTAGACTCCGTTTCGTGCGGCGATAGTTGAAAAATTCGTATAGCACGCAATCAGGCAGGCGTGTCAATTAAACGATCGGTATGGGTGGCGACTTGGCCAACGACTACATCGAAGCGGCGCGGGTGTTCCACGAAGTCACCAAGCATTCGTACACCAGCGTTCGCTCGTCGCCGCACTATCTCGATTGGGACATCAAGCCGATGCCGTACAAGATTTATCCCGGGTCGGCTTCAATCGCGTTGCCCCGCGATTTGGGCTTGTCCGGCGTCGCGGCGCTCGACGCGGTCGCTGCGGATTCCGCGACTGACGCGGGAGGCGCGATCGATCCTGAGACGCTGACGCGAATTCTGTTTTGCGCAGGCGGGCTGACGCGTAGACGGCGGGTGGGCGAAACCGACTACCATTTTCGCGCGGCAGCGTCGGCAGGGGCGCTGTATCCAATCGAACTCTATGCCGCGACAACGGCGGTCGAAGGGATGGAGGCGGGGCTGTACCATTTTTCGCCGGCGGATTTGCGCCTGGTCGGAATTCGGCGGGGCGACTGGCGCGAGTACCTGTCGCGCGCGGCCGCGATGCGCACATCGATACTTGGGGCACAGGTCGTCATCGCGTTGACGGCGATCTTCTGGCGCAGCGCCTGGAAATATCGCGCGCGAGCCTATCGATATTGCTTCTGGGACGCGGGCACGATGCTGGCAAATCTGCTGGCGGCCGCGGCGGCTGAAAAAGTTAGCGCCGAAGTCGTCACGGCGTTCGAGGATCCGGCGATGGAGCGTTTGCTCGAGATCGACGGCGACCGCGAGGCCATGATTGCGCTCGTCGCGCTTGGCCGCTCGCCGGATCCCGCGCCCGCGTCGCCGGCCGTCGAGCCGATTCATTTGGAGTCGATTCCGCCCTCTTCGCGCGAGGTGGTGTACCCGGACCTGGTGAAATTGAATCGTGAGTCGCGCTTGACGACGGCCGATGAGGTCGC
>DASQHV010000544.1:0-4569 GCA_035631915.1 Candidatus Acidiferrales bacterium
CGGGGGCGCGGGGCGCGAGCCCCGCCTCTTACTCTTCTCCTCCCTCCCCGCCGTTACACCCTCGCGCGCGGCTGTGGTATGAAATTTTCAAAACGCAACGACGACGCTTCAAGGGTTTCACGATGGCCAACAAATACGTTACCGACGAAGTCCGAAAGCAAATCGGCAAGGTCTCCGAGCCGCGCACTTACGAGGTCGAGCGCGGCGCGATTCGCCGCTTCGCCGAGGCGATCGAGGACCGCAACCCGCTCTTCAACTCTGAGCGAGAGGCGCGCCAGACCCGCTTCGGCAGTATGATCGCGCCGCCGACGTTCTGCCGCTCGATGGGCTCGCCGATTCCCGACGTGAAAATCGACATGCCCACTTTCCGCGGCCTCGACGGCGGCTCCGACTGGGAGTACTTCGTGCCGATCCGCCCCGGCGACCGCATCACCGTGCAATCCAAGCTCGCCGACCTGCGCGAGGCCGCCGGCCGCCTGGGCCCGATGGTCTTCACCGTGGTTGAGACCACCTACACCAACCAGTTCGGCGAGGTCTGCGCGATTCAGCGCTCAACCGGCATACGCTACTAGCCGATTCAAACGGAGCAACCGCGATGGCCAAGCAGATTTATTTTGAAGACGTCGAAGTCGGCACCGAGATCGGTCCGCTCGAAAAAAATCCCACCACCCAGCAGCTCGTCCGCTACGCCGGCGCGTCGGGCGACTTCTACCAGATTCACTACGACAAGGATTTTGCGCTCGGCAACAACCTGCCCGGCGTGATCCTGCACGGCGCGTTGAAGAACGCGTTTCTCGGCCATCTGATGACCGATTTCGCGGGGGAGCATGGATGGCTCCGCAAGCTCGGCGTACAATATCGCGGGATGGATCAGCCGGGCACGAAAGTGATTGCGCGCGGCAAGGTCGCCAAAAAATATACCGACGGGCCGCATCACATGGTCGATTGCGAAATCTGGCTCGAAAACGCGAAGGGCGAGAAGACCACGCCCGGCAGCGCCACGGTCATCCTGCCGTCGCGCGGCGCGCGCTGAGGCGCGGGTCGACTCCGCGATGCCGATCCGGCGCGAGATGCCGCCGCGATCGCTCGACGCGTCCACGGTGCGCGACGCGGGCGTCGATCCACATTACCTGAAGGTCCTGACGCGGCTGCTGGCCGCGCATGCGATGGCGGAGAAACTCACCGCGATCGGCTACCAGCGCGCGCTCTCCAATGTCGACAATCCCGCGCTCGCCGCGACGATCAAGAAAAACTATGCCGAGGAGCGCAAGCACGCGCGCCTGATCTACGACGCGCTGGAAGAACTTGGCATCAGCCAGCAGGCCGCCGACCGCTCGATGATCCCGGTGCTCAAGGCGCCGTCGTTCGACGCGCCCAGCTACTTCGCCGGCAAGAGTTCCGGCGAGCTCGACCTGCTGATGGCGTCGCTGAGCCTCGACTCGACCGGCCTCATAATGATCGGCGTGAACTACAAGGACTCGAGTTACGCGCCGCACGCGCGCGCCGCCGAAATAATCCTCGAAGACGAAGCCGATCACGAAATCTTCGCCTCGCGCCAGCTTGGCGACGCGCTCGATCGCTTCAGCGTCGAGGAGGTGAACGAGGCGCTCCGGCGATGGATTCCCCGCGCGGTCAATTTCTTCGGGCCGCCTGGCTCCGGCTTCACCTACGATTGCATCCGCTACGGGCTCAAGACTCGCGACAACGAGGAGCTGGCCGAGCTGTACACCTCGATGCTGTCGCGGCGATGCGAGCAGTTGGGCCTCACGATGCCCGCGCTGACGCCGTCGTATCCGCACACCCTCGCGTGACTGTTCGCGGGGCGCGAGCCCCGCATCCGATCACTCCGCGTCGAGGGCGCGCAGCGCCAGGCCGCGCGCGACGGAGGTGAATTCGTCGCCCATCCGGATTCGATCGGCGCCGAACCGCTCGATAAAGATTCGGCGCACAGCCGGCACGAACGACGACCCGCCAGTCAGGAAGACGCTGTCGATGTCGGCGGATTTAAGCGCGACAGTTTTCATCAACCGATCGACGCATCCCGCGATCTCCGCCAGGTAGCGCGCGATCCACGCCTCGAAGTCGAGCCGCGCCACCGCCTCCTCGATTCGCACCGGCGGGTCGCAGAACTCAAAGCCGGTGGATTCCAGGTCCGACAATTCGAGCTTGGTTTTCTCGACCGCGCGGAACAGATAGTAGCCCAGGTCGTTTTCCACCACGTGAATCAGCGCGGCGATTTTCTCCGGCACGAACGACTCACGCTTCAACTGTTCGAACCGCTCCATCGTGGCGCGCGCCTTCAGGAACGAAAGGTAGTGCCATCGCTCGAGCTTGGTGTAGGGCCACGTCGGCGCCGGCAGCACCATCCCGTACGGGGTGCGGTACTTCGAGCCGCGGCCGAGCGCGGGCGCGACCAGGTGGCGCATGATGCGTCCGTCGAAGACGTCGCCGGCGATTGCCACGCCGTCGTTGCCCAGGATTTCGTAGCGCGCCGAGCCGTGCTTGACCGCCCCGGGCGGGCGCAGGCGCAGCGCCGAGAAGTCGCTGGTGCCGCCGCCGAAGTCCGCAATCAGCACGGTCTCGTCGCGCACGATTCGGCGCGCGTAGTCGTAGGCCGCGCCCACCGGCTCGTACTCGAACACCACGTCGCCCCATCCCGCGCGTCGCACGGCGATATCGAGGCGGCTCCGCGCGAGCGCCGCGTCCGAGGTTCCCGCTGACGCAAAATTCACGGGGCGTCCGACGACGATTCGCTCCGGCAACTCGCCGAACTGCGCGATCGCGGCGTCTCTGAGCGCCGTGACGATTGGCGCGATCAGATCGCCGAGCGAATAGGTCTCGCCCATGATGTCGGTCGATTCGAAGGTTTTGTCGGCGAGGAACGATTTGAGCGATTGCACCAGGCGGCCGTTGCCGTCCGCCGCGAGGTAGCGCCGGATTGCGTCGTTACCGACCGCGACCGACGGTTCAGTGCCGGCGGTCTCCTCGGGCGCCTCAAAAAATAGAATCGAGCGAAACGTCTCGGCACTCGCGCCGGACTGTTCCGCCGGAAACTGCGCGAGGCGTGGCGCGCCGTCGTCGCCGACGATCGCGATCGCGCTGTTGGTGGTGCCGAAGTCGAGACCGACCGCCCTTGCCTTGTCCCTCATTGGACCGCGCGCCTCATGCGATCACCTTCGAGGCGCGTGCGGCGGTTGTCAACGTTGAGGTTTCCGCATATACTTGCCAAACCCTTAGGATGACGACCGCACGCGAAGGCGTGCGGTATTTTTTTCTTCGTCGTCCGCCTCAACCGGTTTCACAGCGGACGGAATTTTCCGTCCGCAACTTTTTTTTTGTGAGCGATCGAGAACCGTCAGCGACGGGGAGGGAGACTATGCCGCCGGAAATTTCGGAAGCCGAAGTCGCAGAGCACTGGGATCGCAACGCGCCGCTGTGGGCCGAGCAGGTCAGGCGCGGCCACGACATCTTCCGCGAGCATTGGAACAACCCGGCGTTTGTCGAATTCGCCGGCGATCTCCGCGGCAAGAACGTGCTCGACGCCGGATGCGGCGAGGGCTACAACACGCGGATCTTCGCGCGGCGCGGCGCGCGCATGACCGGCGTGGACCTGTCGCACCGGATGCTCGAGCTGGCTCTGGAAGAGGAACGCCGCGAGCCGCTCGGCATCCGCTACGTGCGCGCGTCGTTCACCGACCTGGCAATCTTCCACGACGCCACCTTCGACGCCGTTGTCTCGACCATGGCGTTGATGGACGGTCCCGACCTGGCGCGCGCGATGCGCGAAATCGCACGCGTGATGCGCTGCGGCGCGATGCTCGCGTTCAACATCCTGCATCCATGCTTCGTCACCAAGGGCATGGGCTGGGTCAATGACGAAAAAGGCGAGATCGTCAAGTGGGGCATCGCCGATTACTTCAACGACGAGCCGTGGGTGTCGTATTGGAAGTTCGGTCACGCGCCGAACGCGGAGCAGGTTGAGGACTTCGGGATACCGCGTTTCGATCGGACGCTCGCGGACTATATCAATTCGACGATTGCGGCCGGCTTGCAGCTCGCCGAGATTCGGGAACCACGTGCGCCGGAGTCGGCGTGCGCGGCGTTTCCGGATTCGTTTCTCAAATGGCGCAAGCACGTGCCGCTGTTTCTCCACGTTCGCGCGTCGAAACCATGACTGAAAAGTCGCGCGGCGCATCTTCATGGCGCACCGGCTTTCATGACAAACTGTTCCGTGATGAATCGAGTAGCTGCCACTCTGATGCTCGCGGTATGCGTGTTCGTTGCGGGATGCGGCGCGAACGGAGAGCCGTACCAGCCGCGCCCGGTGCGGGTATCCAAGAGCGTCATCTACATCTACCGCACGTACACCGTGCTCAGCTCGGAAGCGGCGCCGATGGTCACGTGCGGGCATGAGAGTATCGAGTTGCTGCCCGGCGGATACTATTCGATCGTCGAGGAGCCCGGACCCGTCACGTGCAGCGCGAGCGGCGCCGTGCAAAAGTTCGAGGCGCATCCCGGCGAGGAATATTTCATCAAGGAAGACGTCGCGTCGGCGCTCGCGGGCGGACG
>DASQHV010000545.1:0-2790 GCA_035631915.1 Candidatus Acidiferrales bacterium
GCCCGGCGGATACTATTCGATCGTCGAGGAGCCCGGACCCGTCACGTGCAGCGCGAGCGGCGCCGTGCAAAAGTTCGAGGCGCATCCCGGCGAGGAATATTTCATCAAGGAAGACGTCGCGTCGGCGCTCGCGGGCGGACGCGCGCAGCTGACTCTGGTGAGCGCGGCGGTCGGGCATGACGAAATCGCGAACTGCCGCCTGCAGGAAATCAACCATTGAGCCGTCAAGCGAAGCGCGTCGGAGCGCGCCGGCGATGCCGCGCATAGTCAGCCTGCTGCCGAGCGCGACGGAGATTGTCTGCGCGCTGGGCTTCGAGGATCAGCTCGTCGGCCGGTCACACGAGTGCGACTTTCCGGCGGGCGTCGTGCGCGTGCCGCAACTCACCGAGGCGAAGTTCAATCCCGAAGGGAGCAGTGCCGAGATCGACGCGCGTGTGAAGACGATCGTCGCAGACGCGCTCTCGGTGTATCGCGTCGATGCGGCGCGGCTGCGTGAGCTGCGGCCCGACGTGATCGTCACGCAATCGCAATGCGAAGTCTGTGCTGTGAGCCAGCGCGACGTCGAAGCCGCAGTGGCGGACTGGCTGGGCACGCGGCCGCGAATCGTATCGCTCGCGCCGTACGCTCTCGAGGACATCTTCACCGACATCCAGCGCGTCGCGGATGATCTAGGAGCCAGTCAGCGCGGTGTCGAGCTGACGGCCGCGATGCGCGCACGAATCGCATCGATCGAAAACCTGGCGCGTGGTGCAAAGCGCAGGCCGACGGTTGCGACCGTCGAGTGGATCGATCCGCTGATGGCGGCGGGGAACTGGATGCCGACGCTGGTCGAGTTGGCGGGCGGTGTGAATTTGTTCGGGCGCGCCGGCGAACATTCGCCGTGGATGAAGTTCGAGGAGCTGGCCGCGAGCGATCCGGACCTGATTTTGATCTCACCGTGCGGCTTCAGCATGAATCGTGCGGCGGACGATCTGCCGGCGCTCACGCGCCGCGTCGAGTGGCCGCGGCTCAAGGCGGTGCGCGCATCGCAAGTCTTCATGGCCGACGGCAATCAGTACTTCAATCGGCCGGGACCGCGGATTGTCGAATCGACGGAAATTCTCGCCGAGATTTTGCATCCCGAGATTTTCAGATTCGGCCACGAAGGCGCGGGTTGGCGCCGGCTGTAGCGCGCGTCACTTCTTCGCCAGATACGCCATGCCGGTGCGCGCCGGCGTCAGCTTGATCGAAAACTCCGCGACGAGCGGCGCGATGTCGCACGCGTTGTCAGCGGTGACGAAGGTCACAGCGTCGCGCGAGAGAAACGGCTTGGGCAATTTCTCAGCGAGCCCGCCGACGAATCGCATCAGCGTTTCGGGAATGTGGAACAGCAGACGCCGATGTCCGCTGGCGACCATGATGATGCGCATCATCTCGTCGAAGGTCATCAATTCGGGGCCGCCGATTTCGTAGGTCTCGTTGCGGCCGCGGCCGAGCACCGCGAGCGCGACGCACGCCGCAAGGTCGTCGACGAGGACCGGCTGCACTTTCTGGCGTCCGGTGCCGGGGACGCCGAAGACCGGCGCGAACCTGAGGGCACTCGCCAGCCCGTTCACGACCTTGTCCTCGGGGCCGTACACCAGCGACGGGCGGAAGATAGTGTAGGTCAGGCCCGACTCGCGAATCGCGCGCTCGGCGCGGCCTTTGGCGCGAAATCCGGGGTGACTGCTGTTTTCGTCCGCCGCCGCGCCGCTCAGATAGATGAACTGCGTCACCGCGTTGGCTTTGGCAGCCGCCAGCAGCGCGACCACGCCGCCGTAATCAATGAGCTCGAAGGTCTGGCCGGTGCGCGCATTCTCGATCGGATAACCCTGAAACTGGATCGTATCGACGATCGCGCTCGCGCCCTTGAGCGCGGCATTGAGCGACGCGCGATCGCCGATGTCGGCGCGGACGAATTCGACGCGGGTGATTGGGAGCGGCGCGCGCGCGGCGTCAGGATTTCGGGTTAGGACGTGGACCTTAAGGTCGCCGGTGGCGGCGAGGCGGCGCACGATCGCGCGTCCGATAAAGCCCGAGCCTCCCGCAACGACGACAGTTTTTGGGTCCATCGGGATTTCTCCGTGAAGTAGCACCGCCGATTCTGCATCGGCCGGCGCGCCGTGGCTATCGGCTGCGCCAGGCGGCCGTGAACGGAGCGCGCGCAACGAAATCGCCGCGCCCAGAGACTGCTTCCACCTTGCGGTCGGTGACAATCGGCACACCGCGCGCAATCGTCATCGCCGGCCATCCGGTGATTTCGAAGCCCTCGAACGGATCGTAATCGGCGCGCGAGTGCATCGCACGGCTCTCGATCACGGTCTTGCGCGCGGGATCGAACACGACGAGGTCGGCGTCGGCGCCGGCGACGATTGCGCCCTTGCGCGGATACATCCCGAAAATTTTCGCGGGATTGCCGGCGACCAGGTCGACCATCCGCGCGAGCGAGAGGCGTCCCTTCGCCACGCCCTCCGAATAGAGCATCGGCACCAGCGTTTCGAGGTTCGACATACCGGGCATGATGCGCGTGAAGCGATCGGCGGAGAGTTTGTTTTCAAGAGTCCAGCTGCAGTGGTCGGTCGCTACCACGTCGACAGTGCCGTCGGCGAGTGCCTCCCAAATCGCGTCGCGATGCTCGGAGCTGCGCAGCGGCGGGTAGCCGACGTACTTGGCGCCCTGCGGCTCCAGGAACCGCTCTTCGGTGAGATACAGATAGATGGGGCGTGTTTCCGCGAGCACCATGCGGCCTTCAGCACGCGCCGCGCGAACCTC
>DASQHV010000546.1:0-17460 GCA_035631915.1 Candidatus Acidiferrales bacterium
CGTCGTGCCCGGTTCCAGTTCGACGCCGACCGGCACCAGGACGCGCACCACCATGTTGTAGAACGCGACGTTCTGCACCAGCTCCATCACGCGGCGCGTATCGAGAAACGTCTTGAGCCCGTTCCAGGTCGCGTCCGATACCTTGACGTTGCTCGTCGCCTCGACGGCGTAGCGGATCACCGCGCGCTCGTCGGCGGTGAACTCCGGCGAACTCTCCCATGCGGCGAGCGCGTCGAGCTGCTCGCGACGGATTCCGACGCGGCGCGCGAGATTCCAGTGATGCACAAACTCATACTGCGCGTCCGTCAGCCGTCCGACGGTGACGATTGCCAGCTCGCGGAGCTTGGGATCGAGCGCCGTCTTGTTGCGCAGCTCCCCGCCGAGGCTGAGGAAGCGCCGCAGCAGGTTCGGCGTATGCGCCAGCGCCCTGAAGATATTTCCGACCGAGCCGCGTTCGGCTTTCAGGTTGTCGAAAATTTCGCGGTCGGCTTCGGGCAAGTCTTCGCGACTCAAATAGGGAACACGCGCAGCCATCGCGTCACCTCCGAGGTGGGAAGTTGATTCTGCCGCGAACACTAGGCGAGCAGCGCGTGAATTTTCAAGCAAAAAAGAAAAACGGCGAATTCGATCAGGTTGCGCCGCCTACGCGAACAACATCTCCGACATCGCGCCGCCCGGCGGAATCATCGGCATCACCACTTCGTCGGCGGGAATCACGACGTCGATCAGCACCGGTCCCGGCGTCGCGAACGCTTTGCGGAGCGTCGCCGCAAGGTCCTTGGCCTGCTCGACGCGAAAGCCGTGCGCCCCGTAAGCGTCGGCCAGCTTGACGAAGTTCGGCACCGACATCGCCGAGTACGAGTAGCGCTCGTAGTAGAACTTTTCCTGCCACTGCCGGACCATCCCGAGGAAATAGTTGTTCAGGATGATCACCTTGATGTCGACGTTGTACTCGACCGCGGTGCCGAGCTCCTGGATGTTCATCTGGATCGAGCCGTCGCCCGAGATGACGACCACGCGTTTGTCGGGCGCGGCAAAGGTGGCGCCGATTCCGGCCGGGAACCCGTAGCCCATCGTACCCAAGCCGCCCGACGTTACCCACGAGCGCGGATTTTCGAACGGGAACATCTGCGCCGCCCACATCTGATGCTGTCCGACGTCGGTCGCGAGGATACAGTCGCCGCCGGTGATGTTGTGCAGTTCCGTCAGCACCTGCATCGGCGAGATCAGCCCGTCCTTGCGTCCTTCCTTGCCGTTTTCGTAGAGCGGCTTGTCTTTCTGCCACTGCAGGATTTGCGTGTGCCACTTCGACCAGTCGCCGCGGCGCTTGGCGATACTCTCGCGGCCCTTGATCGCGATGAGCATGTCGGCCAGCACCGACTTGATGTCGCCGACGATCGGAATGTCGACTTTCACGTTCTTGGAAATCGACGACGGATCGATGTCGATATGAATGATGGTCTCGGCCTTGGCCGCGAACTCCGACAGCCTGCCGGTCACGCGATCGTCAAAGCGTGCGCCCACCGCGATCAGGCAATCGGTATTGCACACCGCCGTGTTGGTGCCGTACGAGCCATGCATCCCGAGCATCCCAAGCCGCAGCGGGTCCGAGGCCGGATACGATCCCAGGCCCATCAGAGTTTCGGTGACTGGAATCCCAAGGCCCTTGATCAGCTCGCGCAGTTCGGGCGCCGCACCCGACCATTGAACGCCGCCGCCGACGTAGAACAGCGGGGTATGGCTACGCTCGATCGCGTCGATCGCGCGCTCGATCTGCCGCGGATTGCCGCGAAAGGTCGGCTTGTAGCCGCGCAGATCGACCTTGTCGGGATATTTGAAAGTGTGCTCGGCCTGCTGCACGTCCTTGGGCAGATCGATCACGACCGGTCCCGGACGTCCGCTGCCTGCGATATAGAAAGCTTCCTTGACGGTGTGCGCGACGTCCTTGACGTTCTTCACCAGGAAATTGTGCTTGGTGCACGGACGCGTGATGCCGACGAAGTCGACCTCCTGGAACGCGTCGTTGCCGATCATGGAGGTCGGCACCTGGCCCGACAGCACAACCATCGGGGTCGAATCCATGTACGCGTCCGCGATCCCGGTAACCGCGTTGGTGGCGCCCGGTCCCGACGTGACAATCACGACGCCGGGACGCCCCGTGACGCGGGCGTAGCCTTCTGCCATGTGGGTTGCGCCCTGCTCGTGACGCACCAGCACGTGCTGGATTTTGGAATCGAGCAAGGCGTCGTAGGTCGGCAGGATCGCGCCGCCGGGATAGCCGAAGATGACCTCGACCCCCTCGGCAATCAGGCTCTCGATAACGATTTGTGCTCCCGTGAGTTTTTTCATCTAGCGCATTGTGACCGGTGGTTTTCGCCTTTCGTTGTGAGCCTTCAAAGTTATACTACCGGCGGATAGCGGCACAACTTGTGCTCCTCCAAAGCGTCCCGCTGCCTCAGGACCGTCATTCCGATACGCTCGCGGCCATGAAAGTTCGTCTGTTCGAACGCACCCAGACTGTCCCCCGCCCGCTCGCCGAAACTTTCGAATTCTTTTGCGATCCGCACAATCTCGAGCGTCTTACGCCGGCGTTTCTGAAGTTCAGGTTCGTCACGACGCCGCCCGCGACGGTCCAACCCGGCACGGTCATCGACTACCGGATTCGCCTGTACGGCGTGCCGGTTCATTGGCGCACGCGGATCGAGACGGTCGAGCCGCCGCATCGCTTCGTCGACGTGCAGGAAAAAGGGCCGTATGCGCTATGGCGTCACACGCACTCGTTCAGGGAAATCGCCGGCGGAACCGAGATGTCAGACCGGGTCGAGTACGCGATGCCGTTCGGGCCGCTCGGCGAAATTGCGTATCACCTGTTCGTGGCGCGGAGCCTCGAGCAAATCTTCGACTTCCGCGCCCGCGAGCTCACCGCAGTCATGCGCCGATAAGTCCAGTCACGAAAATTTTTCGTACTATTCGGCCGGCGGCAACGCGTCGAGTATGGCCTTCATTCGCGCTTCGACAAATTTCTCGATGATGCGATCGGTGATGATGTAGAGGCGGTTCGCCTTCACTCCCGCCAGTACCATCTCGCCGACCCGGTCGGGAGCAACACCGGTCGCCAGATAGCCGGTGATGCGTTCCGTTATCGCTTCCCAGGACTTGCCCTCTTCGACGCTGCCGGGGGGCGGCTGCGTGATACGGCTGTTCGAAACGATGTTGGTCGCCACCGGGCCGGGACATAGAACACTTACGCCGATTCCCCGCGGCTCGAGTTCTCGACGCAACGACTCGGAAAGGCCAACCACGGCGAACTTGGAAGTGTTGTACATGACGCCGCTGCCCTCGGCCACGAGTCCTGCGCCCGACGCGGTGTTGACGATATGCCCGCCGCGCCCGCGCTCGAGCATGCGCGGCACAAACGTCTGTATTCCGTTGATCACGCCGTACAAGTTGATTCCCAGCATCCAGTCCCAAAATTCATAGGTAGGCCGAATCGGCGCCGCCACGCCGGCGTTGTTGCACAGGATTGAGACCGGGCCCAGGCGCGCCTCGGCCTCGTCAGCTACGCGCGCATACGCCTCGCGATCGCGCACGTCGAGGTTGAAGGTCTCGACCGCGGTGAGTTTCGCGAGCTCGGACTTGGCCGCCGCCAGCGAGTCGGGATCGATATCCGCGATCGCGAGTTTCATCCCTGCGCGAGCAAATGCGCGACCGATTCCGAGGCCAATCCCGCGCGCGCCTCCGGTAATGAAGGCCGTCAATCCTTCGACGCGTTCCATAGCCACCCCTGCGGTGAAGATCGGGCTGATTCAGTCTGGAAATCAACAACCCTAGTAATGCTTCGCCGGACCCGACGGGCCGCCCATGTCGGTGCCCATCACTTCAAAGTTCTGGTTGAGCGCGGCATAGACGCCGCGCACGGTCAACGTCTGCCCCGGCTGCATCTTCTCGAACGTATCCTGGCCCAGGCCGGTGACGTTGAAGTTGGGCTTGTACTGGACGACCTGCTGCCAGATGTCCGGCCAGTGAACCTTGCCCGACGGATCGTCGACGTATGCGTCGCGCAGCAGCAGTTTGTAGGTCTTGCCCTCGACGCCGAGCGTGATGACCTGGCGGTCGCCGAAGATTTGTCCGGGTGCGGGCTTGGTGACGACAATCGTCGTCGGTATCGGAATCCCCATCGGCGCGAGCTGCGCGTTGACGGCCGTCGCAAACGCGAGCGCGGCCGGAACCGCAAGCGCAATCAGCCCCAACCGGAATTTAAAATTTCTCATTTGACTACCCTCTCGGCGTAACGCCCGTTCCGGTGCAACGGGTGATCATAAGTGCGTTTCCGAAAGCAGATCAACAGACATTTTCCGCGCAGCCTAACTACTGTAAGATAGTTACCTAACCCCAGCCGCGGCTCCGTCCCCGCCGCGAAATCCGGAGGAGTGCATGCGATTTTCCCGAATGCCAATTGTCGTAAGCGCGCTGGCAGCTATCGCGATCTTCGGGTCCGCCCCGGCCCGCGCCGAAGTCAAGCCGGGCGACTATATCACCAAGGACAACGCGTCCAAGGTGGCGGACCTGGTAAGCCCCGGCAACTACATCCTGGTGCAGCAGGGGATGTCGATGAAGATCATCCCGAGCAGCAAGCTCGACTGGCCGCCGCCGTTCAAGACCGCGACCGAGAAGCATTCCTCGCAGGTGACGCTCGCGCCCGACGGCACGCTGAAGAACTACGTGGCCGGGCAGCCGTTTCCGCTTGTCGATCCCAACGATCCGGAGATCGCGGCCAAGGTGATGTGGAACTACAGCTTCCGTCCGCTCTACAGCGACGATATCGACATGCGCTTCCCGGAGGTCGCGAGCTTCGACAAGAACGCGAACGGCTCTCCGCTGAGCTTCTTCACGGTCGGCCACTTTGCCTTCTACAACAACGTCGGGCGTATCGAGGTCCCGCCCGTCCCGACCGATCCAGACGCCGCCTCTTCCGGCGTGCGCTACCGCTTCGGCTTCTACCCGTTCCTGGAGCCGTCGTCGCTGCGGGGCTATGGGATGGTGCGATTCCGGCATAGCGACCCCAAGACCGAGGACAACGTCTGGGTCTTCAACCCCGCCACGCGCAAGCTGCGGCGTCAATCGGCGAGCGTGCTCTCCGACGCAATCGGCGCGCTGCCCGGATTCGGCGGCGGCGCCGGCGGCTCCGGTCAAGGCGGTGGCGGGATGGGTTCGGGTGGCGGCGGCTCGGCCTACGCGAACACGCTCGACCCCGATTCGTACTTTGGATTTTCGGCCAAGGTCGAGGACTTCACCTACAAATTCCTCGGCGAGAAGCAGATGCTTGCGTCGGTCCATGCCGAGCATTCCCCCGAAGTCCAGTGCCCGACCGACGGCGGCAAGAGCATCTGCCCCGAGAACTGGGAGATGCGCCACCTCTACGTAATCCAGGCCGACATCAAGCCCGGCAGCATCGACGCGACCATCCCCAAGCGCATCTTTTATGTCGATTCGGAAGGCTGGTTCATCACCGCGTCAGATCAGTTCGATCGGCAGGGCAAGCTGTGGAAGACGATCGCGACGTTCAACACGTACCGCGACCGGCCGGTTCCCGACGCGAAAGTCGCGATCTATCCATACAAGCGGATGTTCCAGCTCGGCCTGGTCGACGAGGACCTGGACACCGGCTTCAGCTCTGTCGTGTATATGCCCGGCGCAACCGCGCCCGACCGCGAGTGCTGGTACATCGACATGGGCACCGTCGATAACGCGTTCTTCACGCCGCAGGCGATCGAGGCGGCAGGCCACTGAGCGAATTGCAATTCAACTGAACGATCAACGGCGCGGTGCGTGATGCATCGCGCCGTCTTCTTTTCGAGGTCGCGAGCGTTCGCTATAGCTGCAGCGTGAAGCGGATATCGCCGAGCCTGAGTTGACTGCCCGCGCTGACGAACGCCGAACCGTGCACCGGCCGTTCGTCAACATAGCAGCCGTTCGTCGAGTTTAGATCCATCAACTCGAATCCGCCGTCGCGACGCATCAGGCGCGCGTGCTGGCGCGAGACGCTGGCGTGCGGGATGACGACGTCGTTGTCCTCGCCGCGGCCAATCGAGATCTCGTCCTTCATCAGGCTGTATTCGGCGGGCACCGGATCGATTCGATCGACTGCGACCAGTCGCGCGCCCGCAGTCTGTCCCGCGCCGCGAGGCGCGGTGGCTGAGGCTCGCGGTGCCGGCGCCGGAGCACGTGGAGCGGCGCGCGGCGCGACTGGCGCTGCGCTCGCGCGCGGTATCGACATGTTCTGCGCCTCGACGATCGCCTTGAGCTCCTCGGCCGACACGCCAAACCGCATCCGCGAAAGTCCGAACAGCCCCAGGACTGCGAGCAGCGGGACCGCGAGGTTCCACCAATTGAAGGAGAATTGCTGCAGTCCCGTTCCGCTGGCATTCGACGTCGAGCCCGTTCCTGAATCCTCTGGTACGTTGATCGCGGCGCCGCCGAGCCCCCGGACCTGATACGAGGTCGCAGCCGCGCCCGCCTGCCCGTTGTAGTCAATTTTCAACTCGACGCTGCGATTGGTCCCGTCCTCGACCGGCCGCGGCGTGCGATAGGTCAGCGAATACTCGGTGGCGATCGAGTGTCCTATCTCGCGCACCAAAGACGGGAAGCGCCCTTCT
The DNA here is from genome assembly GCA_035631915.1 of Candidatus Acidiferrales bacterium. Taxonomy (GTDB): domain Bacteria; phylum Desulfobacterota; class Binatia; order Binatales; family Binataceae; genus Binatus. The sequence continues at coordinate 6,657 of DASQHV010000546.1, forward strand.
TCGGTGATGATGTTGTACGAGCGGCCATGCGTGGCGTCGACGATTTCCTGGTATTCGGGCGCGATGAACGGCGGCGGCACCACCGCGTAGAGCGTCAGGCCGTTCTTCTTGAGCATCTCCGCGACCTTGGTGCCGGTCAGGTCGGTCACCTGCACGCCCTTGGTATGATGGTCCCAGAACGCCTGATCGTGCGCCGAGTCGCCCGAGCCGTCGCCGTCGTGATGGGGCGGCGCGTCAGTGATGATAATGATGATGCCCTCGGCTTCGGGGCGGAACGGAAAGCTCGCGGCATAGGCGAGCGCGTCGAGCTGGTCTTCGGGAATGTCGCCGCCGCCTCCGGCGTGCAGACCGCCGACCCAGTCGGTGAACTGCTTGACGTCGGAGGTCATGGTGTTGCGGTACGCGCAATTGCAATCGGGATATTTCGAAACGACGTAATCTTCGAACGTCACCAGTCCGAGGCGGTAGTCGCGGCTGTTGGATTGCAAGTCGTGTGCGAACGCGATGACGTTCTGCTTCACGGCGTCGATATACGGCTGCATCGACTCGGTCACGTCCATCACGAACACGATATCGACCGGGCGGCCCTGCCCCACTCCGCGAAAGTCGAGAATCTTGGCTTCCTTGCCGTCTTCGAAAACCTTCACGTTGTCCGGTTTGAGATTGCCCACCGGGTTGCCGTTGGGATCGGTCAAGCCGAAGTCGAGTTGCACGCCGCCGTCGGAGTCGAAGTGCTCGAGACCCGGATTGCCGATCGAAACTTTGAGGTCGGCCGCTAATGCGGGCGCCGCGATCGCGACGACGCATCCGAGCAATGCGACGACGGCGCAAAAAACCGGCATTGTGCTGACGCCGCCGACGCGGCGGCGAACGATTCGATGAAGCGCGTGGAACACTGGATGTGATTCTCCGGATCGGAATGGCGATCAGTCAAGCTCCGCGATAGTGCGCGCGTTCGCTGAGGCGCATGTTATCTTGCCTTCACGCATCGGTTAGGTTATCCCAAACGCTGACCCAATTCTTCGCCGATGGATTCTGAGTGAGAGATATACGCGTGTATTGGACTGTCCGCGTTCTGACGCTGCCCCTGTTCCTGACCGTTTCCCTGATCCTGGCAAGTTCCGCTCCGGCCGGAGCCGTGAACGTGGCGAAGAAGAAAGCCGCGGTCCAGATCGGATTCGTCGGCGTCGTGCCGTCGCCGCAAAAGTTTCAGAACGTCCTGCTGAACGTTCAGGCCGTGCGGATCAATCCCAGTTCGACCGCCGGCCCCGGCGACAAGAAGTGGCAAATTATTCCGGTGCCGCCCGGTGTGAGCGGCGGCCAGGGTCATCCCGGCGATCTTCAAGTCGACCTGGCTGCGGCACAGAACGTCCCGGTGCTTTTCAACACTACGTTCGTCAGGCCCGACAGTTACGAAATCGCCGAGCTGCTGCTCGATCCGACCAACCCCGGCACGCTGGTGCCGGTTTGTCCGAGCGCTCCGGGCGGCGAAGGCTGCATAAACTATCCGATCGTGCTGCAAAACACCGGCAACCCGATCACAGTTGTCGCGCCCACCGGCCAATTCCTGGTTTCGGCGGCGAAAGAAAGCGTTTCGCAATTGGTATTGCAGTTGCAGGTCAGCCTGGTACCTCCGTTTCCAACCGTGTCGGGCGGAGCATACACGGCGAACGTCACCCTCGCTCAACTCACCAATCCCCTGTTCATATCCGTAACGGGAATGGTAACGGCGACTGGCGGCACCATAAGCAACAAAAAGAAAGTCCGCAAACTGGCGGTGGCGGCGGAAGTGGCAGGCACCAACACGATCATCTCGACTGCGACGATTAACTCCAAGTCCATGTACAATCTCTTGCTCCCCGCAGCCGGAAGTTTTGGCTCGCTGTACGACCTGACGGTGACGGGCGGCTCAGTCTCCTACGCGGCGACGCGGCTGCCGGCACTTCTCCAGAGCACGGGGAGCCTGGCGCAGGACTTCACGGTCGCGGGCGGCCAGTCGACCGGCAACATCACAGGCAAAATCAGCGACGCTTGTACGGGCAGGGGAATCTCAGGCGCCACGCTGCAACTCTTCATCCCGCCGGCGAGCAACCCGACCGCCGATTGCACCAACCTGGCCACCATCGGTGAATGCGTCAGCGTCGCCAGCACGACCACCGACAACACCGGCGCGTTCCCGGTGCCGGGCACCACGCAGAATCCAGCGCTGTTCAACAGCGTGCCGATCCTCAAGTCCAGCGCGATCCCAAATACCTACAGCATGATGGTGACGGCGCCGGGTTACGACCCGTTGATCACGCAGGTCAACCCGTCGACCAAAGCAAACGGGGGTGTATGCGGCGTCACGCCGAACACCGGTGCGTGCGATCTTTCGTTGAATACCGGCCTCATCAACGCGATGTTTCCGATCGTTCCCCCGTCGCCCGGCCAGACCGTGCTGGTGCAGGTGTTCGCGGAGGACGCGGGCACCAACAAGATTGAGAGCGCGCTGGCGATGCCGTTTGTGGTCAAGAACTCGAGCAACGTGGTGAACGTCATGATCAACGTTCCGCCGTCGGTGCCGATGTTCGACTTGTTCGCAACGTCGATCGATCTGTTCCAGGGTGTCTCGGATCCCTACCAGGGACACACCATCGAAGTGATCCGCAATGTTCCTTCGCCCGGAGAACCGATGAATGGCTGCCAGACGGTCGTTGCACACAGCACCGGTACGATGAGTTGCGTCGGCCACGGCAGCATCAACGGCACCGTCATCAACGCCGACCTCGGCACTTCGGTTACGCTGTCGAAGGGCGGCGTGCAAGTTACCAACACGCCGGTGCAGAACCTGATTCAGAATCCGAATCAGCCGACGACCAGCAGCTACAATTTCTGCGTGCCGGCCGACACCTATGATGTGCAGCGGTTCCAGGTCGCGGCACAATCGACGTCGCTCGCGCCGACCGCGACGCCAACGCCCGTGCCCGCCGGACCTCCGCAGTCCGTGACGATCCCGCCGCCGCCGATCATCCCGACGCCGAACGCAACTCCGACTCCGTTCGTCAAGTGCCCCACCTCCTGCTTGTTCCCGGACGGAACCTGCCCGGGCAATTGCAACGCGACGACGCCGGCGGTCAATCCGCTGTGACCGCGATGAAGAGTTTGGTTAGATCTTGCGCAATCCGCGCCGTCTGGGGCGCGCTCGCGCTGTCGATTGCCGCGTGCAACAGCGGACTGGGTGGATTTTCCGGCAGCGTCGGCAACACCCCGAAGGGACCGGCGCAGACTTCGTTCCGGGTGCTAGGGACGACCGGCACTCCCTTTACGGCGACGGTCTCCAACTCGCGCTCATCGTGGACGCTGCAGGGCGCCGTGCCGCTCTCGATCGAAATCATCAACAACGTGCAACCCGCGCGGATAATCGCCACCAAGACCGTCGGCGACGGCAGCTTGTTGAGCGTGCAGGTGATCAACGGCTCGAACCTGCTCGCGGTGGCTTCCACCACCGCGCCGTTTGGAACGGTGCAGGTACAGACACGGAAAAAATTCGACACCATCGCGCCCGCGGCGGTGCCGGATCTGCGGATCTTCGTGATGGGCCCGGCCGGCGAGCGCTTCTCGGCGCTAATCGAGGACCTTTCGCAGGGATTCTCGGTCGACTCTCGTGCGCCGACGCTGTTTCTGATCGATACGCCCAATGGCAAAGTGACGGGACAATTTTTTCAGATCCAGAATCTCGGCCCGTTCGACATCAATATGACCCTGGAGGGCATCGTGGTCGCGACGGCGAAGGGCGCGCCCACCGTGGTTATTCAGGAACCGTGACCCTATCAGTGGATATGGTCAGCGCGCCGCGCTGGCCATCGCGACGAGTCTTCTGGTCGAAAATCCGCGCGATCGCCACCCTACATTGACAGCCTGCCCCTTTCGTCATAGTTAGCGTCCATACCATGTGCGACCGATTCGGAAGACGCGCGTAGACCGTCTCACCCCTGAAATCACTCTATGAATTCGCAGTTCATGCGCCGGGTTCTATTGGTCGCAGTGATAGTCGTGATCGCCGCCGCCGCGTTTCCCGCCTTTCGCTACTACGAGTATCTCGAAAGCCACGTCTCGACCGACGACGCGTACGTCGACGGCACCGTCGCGCTGGTCTCGTCGCGCGTCGCGGGCACGATCAGCAACGTGTACGTCCAGGACAACTGGACGGTGAAGGAAGGCGACCTCCTGCTGACGCTGGACCCGCGCGATTTCGCGGTGCGCGTCGACCAGGCCCAGGCGCAACTCGAGCGCACCAAGCAGTCAGTCGATGAACTGTTCGCGGGCGTCGAGGCGGCCAAGTCGGGCGTGTCGCTGGCGCAGTCGCAGCTGAAGCAGGCGCGCATCGATTTCGCCCGCGCCAAGTCTTTGCGCGAACAGGGCGTGGTTTCGAGCGCGATGTACGATCAGGCCGAGACCGGTCTTCGCATCGCGACCGCCGACGAAGCGCTGGCCGAACATCAGCTGGCGCAGGCCAAGGCCGCACTCGGCAACGAGACCGAGGATCATTCGCGCTACGCGCGCCCGGTTGTCAGGCAAGCCGAAGCCGCTCTGGAAGCCGCCAGGCTCGATCTCACCTACACGAGAATCACCGCGCCGTTCGCCGGTATCGTCACCCGCAAAACCGCCCACGTCGGCAATCGCGTGCAAGTCGGTGAACCGCTGCTGGCGGTCGTCCCGCTCGGCAAGCTCTACGTGACCGCAAATTTCAAGGAAACGCAGCTGACCGACGTTCGCGTTGGACAGAAGGCGGAAGTCGTCGCGGACATCTATCCCGGCCACGTCTACAAGGCCCACGTCGATTCGATCAGCATGGGCACCGGTGCGGCGTTCTCGCTGCTGCCGCCGGAAAACGCGACCGGCAACTGGGTCAAGGTCGTGCAGCGCGTGCCGGTGAAAATTGTGCTCGAAGGCCCGCCGCCGGAGGACAAGCCGCTGCGCCTGGGCTTGTCGGTCGAAGTCGCGATCGACCTTGGCGATCGCCACGGTGCGCTGCTGTCATCGATCGTGCAGCGCCGCTTCCAGAAAAACGGCGAGACCCTGCCCAACGAGACGCTGAGAGTCGCGCCGATGCCCGACGCGAACCCCGAAGCCCCGCCGGCCGCTCAACCCGGCGCCGCGTCACCCGATCAGCAGCACTTCATTCACGGCATGGCGCCGCGCTAGCGACAATTCCGCGCGGCAACCGACCTGATGCAGCATCCTGACGAGATCAAGCGCAGGCTCGCCGACTATCTTGACGCGCCGCTCGCGCGACTCAGCGTTCTTGCCAGCGGATGGGAAACCACGGTCTTCGAATTTGTTCTGGAGTCGGCGTCGCCGCGCTGTCCGTCGATCCCGACACAGGCACCGGTCGTGTTGCGCTTCTACCAGGGCGCGGCCGGCGAGGCCAAGGCGGTCCGCGAATCCGCCACCGTCGATCGGCTGTTCGCGTGCGGCTATCCGGTGCCGCGCCCATTCGCTTTCGAGCGGAGCGATCGGGCGCTCGGCGCCCCGTTTTTTGTGATGGAGCGATTGGCAGGCGGCCCGATGCTGACGGTGCGCAGCTTTCCGGAGGCCTTCAAAACCTTCTCGCTGCCGTTCTTTTCGTTCGTGCGCGCGCAGGCGCGATTGCACAAGCTCGACGTGGCTGGCAGCGGGCTGCGGGAAATTCCGCGCGCATTCACCAGCGGCGCGCTCGGGGAAACCGCATCGTCGTCCGACGACTCGCCGCTGCTCGACCGCGTCCTGGCGACGATCGCCGCGCGCGTCGCCGAGGGCCCCCTGCCCGGTCTCCGCGACGCGCTGATTTCTGTGACCGAGCGCGCGCAACAGTTCCGCGACGCGCCGCCGTCGATCGTGCACATGGACTATCATCCGCTGAACACCATGGTGCAGGGCGTGCGCGTGACCGGTGTTATCGATTGGGCAAACGCGGACGTCGGCGACCGCCATCTCGACGCTGCGATGACGGCAGTGATTCTGTCGTCGTGGGCACTCGAGAAGCCGCGCTGGATGCGCGACAACCTGGTCGGCAATACTCTGCGCGCGAGTTTTGCCGCGATGTACGTGCCGCTCTATCACGCGATGGCGCCAATGGATCTGCGGCGCTTTCGCTACTGCCAGACGGTCTCCGCGTTGCTCAGGCTTTCGCTCTACGGGATGATGCGCGCGCGCGGACCGCAGAGCGTCGGCTTCCGCGCCGAGGCGCTGACCGAGATCACGCCGCCCGCGGTCAGGGCGCTGTCACGCTACGCCACCCGCAAGGCCGGCACGCAGGTGCGGCTCGATGCCGCGGCGCCGCAGCCCGCGTAGAGTCGAGTCGCTCTCGCATCCACCCCGCAAAATCTGCTACCGACATTGGGCATGAGAAAGTTCTGCGCGACTGGATTGGTGCTCGTGGGTTGGCTGCTGATGCTTCCGCCGCCGGTGTTTCCGCCGGTGCAGGACGCTTCCGGGGATTATCAGGTCAACGCCAAGGCCCCGCTTTCAAGCTGGCTGACGTTCAAAAAGTTTGCGTCGGAAAAGGACTGCAACGCCGCGCTGAAGACGATGCCGGCATTCTACCGCTGCGTCTCGAGCGACGATCCGGCGCTTAAGAAGCCCGCCGCCGCGACCAATACGACGAACACAAAGTAGCCGACGCTGCGCCGCCGCTACGCCTTCAACAATTCGCGCAGCACGAACGGCAGGATCCCGCCGTGCGTGATGTACTGGACTTCTTCCGGCGTATCGACGCGCAACGTCGCTTCGAACTCGGTGACCTTGCCCTTGGACTCGGCGCGCACCTTTAGCGTCTTTCGCGGGCTGATCCCGCCTTTCAGTCCGGCGATCGAGTACGTTTCCATCCCCGTCAGCCCAAGCGTCGAGCGGTTCTGACCGGCCTTGAATTCCAGCGGCAACACACCCATCCCGACCAGGTTGCTGCGATGGATCCGCTCGAAACTCTCGACGATCACCGCGCGCACGCCAAGCAACTGCGTACCTTTGGCAGCCCAATCGCGCGATGAGCCGGTGCCGTATTCCTTGCCGCCAATCACGACGAGCGGCGTCCCCTCTTTTCGATATTGCTCGGACGCCTCGAAGATCGTGGTCTTTGCGCCGTCGGGGAGATGCACGGTGATGCCGCCCTCGACCCCCGGTACCATCAGGTTCTTGATCCTGATGTTGGCGAACGTTCCGCGCATCATCAGCTCGTGATTTCCGCGGCGCGCGCCGTAGGTGTTGAAGTCGCCGGGCTTAACGCCGAGCGCAATCAGATATTTTCCGGCCGGTCCATCGACTGCGATCGATCCCGCCGGCGAAATGTGATCGGTCGTCAGGCTGTCGCCGAAAATCGCAAGTACCCGCGCGCCGGTTATGTCGGAAAGCGCGCCAACCTTGGCCGTCACACCGTCGAAAAACGGCGGCGCCTTCACGTACGTCGAGTCACCCTGCCACTTGAAGAGATTGCCCTGCGGCACCGCGAGACTGCGCCATCGCTCGTCGCCGTCAAGCACCTGTGAGTACTCGCTCTTGAACATCGCAGCGTTCACCGAATTCGCGACCGTGCTCGCGACCTCATCCTGCGACGGCCAGACGTCGCGCAGATACACTGCACGTCCGTCGGTGCCCACTCCCAGCGGCTGGCGCTCGAGGTCGATATCCATCGTGCCCGCGATCGCGTACGCCACCACCAGCGGGGGCGACGCCAGGTAGTTGAATCGCACGACTGGATTGATCCGTCCTTCGAAATTACGATTGCCGCTCAGAATCGCGCACGCGACCAGGTTGCCCGACTTCACCGCGCCCGCGATCGCTTCCGCGACCGGACCGCTGTTGCCGATACACGTCGTGCAGCCGTAGCCGACCAGGTTGAAGCCGAGCTTGTCGAGCGACTCCGTCAGTCCCGCGTGCTTCAGATATTGCGTGACGACTTTTGATCCCGGCGCAAGGCTGGTCTTCACCCATGGCTTCACGGTGAGCCCGCGCGCGACCGCCTTCTTCGCTAAAATTCCCGCCGCCAGCATCACCGACGGATTCGAGGTGTTGGTGCAACTCGTGATCGCGGCAATCACCAGCGAACCGTGCGTGAGCGCGAAGCGTCCCTGCTCCGAATGCACCTCGACCTTGTGCGCGACGTGCCCGAGCTTGGCGTCGAGCACCGAGTTCTCGCCGGCGGTCGCAGCGTTGCCGCCCTCGGCCACCCACGCGGCCAGCGCTGTGCGATCGACGCTCGGATGCTCCTCGAATTCCTTCGCCAGCTGCTTGCGGAAATCGGGCTTCGCCGACGCCAGCGCCACGCGATCCTGCGGGCGGCGCGGACCGGCCAGGCTCGGCTCAACAGTCGCGAGGTCGAGCTCGAGCGTGTCGCTGAACTTTGGCTCGGGCGCGTCGGGCGAGTTGAACAACCCGTTCGCCTTGCAGTACGCCTCGATCAGTTTCACGTGCGATTCGGCGCGCCCCGACAGGCGCAAATACTTGAGCGTCTGATCGTCGACCGGGAAAAATCCGATCGTCGCGCCGTATTCCGGCGACATGTTGCCCAGCGTCGCGCGATCGGCGACCGGCAGCGACGCGACTCCCGGGCCGAAGTACTCGACGAATTTTCCCACCACGCCCTTGCGCCGCAGCATCTGCGTGACTGTCAGCACCAGGTCGGTGGCCGTCGCGCCAGGCCGCAAACTGCCCGACAGGCGGACGCCGACCACTTCCGGAATCAGCATCGGCATCGAGCGCCCGAGCATCGCCGCCTCGGCCTCGATTCCGCCGACGCCCCATCCGACCACGCCGAGCCCGTTGATCATCGTCGTATGCGAGTCAGTGCCGATCACGGTGTCGGGATACGCTTCGCCGTTCTTCGAGGTGACCACGACCGACGCGAGATATTCCAGGTTCACCTGATGCACGATCCCGGTGTCGGGCGGCACCACGCGGAAGTTGTCGAAGGCGCGCTGACCCCAGCGCAGAAAAAGGTAGCGCTCCTGGTTGCGATCGAATTCGCGCTGAGCGTTCGCCGCGAACGAGTCCGCACGGCCGTACGAATCGACCTGCACCGAATGATCGATCACGAGGTCGACCGGCTGCAGCGGACTGACCCTTGCGGGATCGCCGCCGAGGCGCTTGATCGCTTCGCGCATGCCCGCCAGATCCACGACCACCGGCACGCCGGTCAAATCCTGCAGCAGCACGCGCGCCGCCATGAATGAGACCTCGCGCTCGCCGCCCTTGCCGTTCCACTTCGCCAGCGCCTCGATCTGCGCGGGCGTGACAATCGTGCCGTCCTCGCGACGCAGCAGGTTTTCGATCATCACCTTGATCGAATACGGCATCCGCGCGAGCGAGTAGCCGCGCTTCTCCAGCGCCTCGAGTTTGAAGTAGCTGTAGCTTTTGCCGTCAACGGTAAGCGTGGCGCGCGCGCCAAAACTGTTAGTCGCCATCAGCCGGTCGTGTCCTCTTAGGGCGAAGGTGATGCGCCGGCAGAGCCGGCCGCGCGTTTGAGGGAAATGAATTCACTTCGATGCAACCAGAATACCGCGCATCGCCGCTCAATCAACCGTTCCGGCGCGAAAACTCGCACTTCAAGTGACGCTTTAAGTATCGCTTGCGCCGTTCAACCGGGCGGAAGTGCGCGACGCGCTCCGGCGCGTGCCGGCGCCGGCCCGTGCAGTCCATCGAACACCAGCGCCCGGCCGTCGGAATGAAAGCGCATCGCGGCCATGATTCCGACCCGCGGCGACTCGAGTGCGGGAACTCCGTCGATCGTGTCGATCACGACGCGCGGATGCGTCGCCAAGATCGCGGCGACCGCGGCGCTGAAGCTCTCGTCGTCGAGTTCAGACTCCGCGCCGGAAAGCAGCGTGCGATTCGCCAACCCCGCGACCATCCGGCCCGCGCGAATCACCACGACGTTGCCGGCCTCGCGCGCTATTCCGCATCCGGGAAGCATCGCGCCGTACGGGTTCGCGGGATCGATCGCGCTCAGCGCGTACGGCTTCTCGCGCGCCGGCGTCAGATTGCGCACCGCCCGCAGCATCTCGACCGCTTCCGGCAGCGCGTACTGCTCGCCCGAAATCGAACGCACGAACCATCCGCGGCGGATCGTGCCCGCATATTCGAGCCGCCGGAGCGCGAACGACAGCTCGCTCCACGAGAGCGGCGTCGACTCGACGGCAATCATCTCGCGCGCCAGAATTCCGTGACGCTCTAGCAGCGCCATCGCCAACTCGCGTGTCTCGTCGGTATTGGTCAGCGCGCGCTGCGGCATTCTGATCAATGACCATCGCCCCGCCAGGCTCGACTTCAGCCGCGCGCGGACCGCCGCGTCGTGCCGCGTAGTTGGCCGCCGCGACACGGATTCGAGCGCGCGTTCTGCGGCGTGATCGTCAGCGAACATCCTGAGCGGTGCAAAGTTGTCGTTCGTCACTCGCCCCGCCGCCGCCAACCGCCACAGCGCGCCCAGCGCGTCGCGTTCCGACAGGTTCGCGCGATCGGCAACCTCGTCCAGGTACTGCGCCCCCGCTGCGCCAAGCGCTTCGAGCACCGCATTTTCTTTCGGATCGAATTCGCCGTCGGAAATTCGCGCGACGAACGGGCTCGCCTTGCGCGAAAGAAACGTGATTCGGGACGGCGTCCGCGCCGCCTGCGCGCCCTCCCCTTTCTCCTCCGGAATCGACGCCCACATCAACTGGCCGCTCATGCAGACGAGATCGAGCATCTCCGGGCGGTAGCCCGCGATTCGCGCCGGCAGGATCGCGCGCTCCCACACCTCAGGCGCGAGCGTGATTCCCGACAACTGTTCGAGCACCGTCGCCACGCCATTTTGATC
>DASQHV010000547.1:0-2134 GCA_035631915.1 Candidatus Acidiferrales bacterium
TTGCGGCGCTCGCGATCCTGCTCTGCGCGCAATCGATTCCGGTCTCCGCGGCCAGTGACAAAATACCGCCGATGGAGAGCTACGAAATTACAATCGTCGGTGGAAAAGGCGGAGTCGGCTTCGACGACATGGGCTACTCGACCGACCTGGCGCGCGTGATGGCGCCGGCCGGACGAATCGGCGCGATCGCGCTTATCGATCCGTTCACTCTCAAGTTCAATTGGTTCTCCGGCTTCACTCGAAGCCTGAAGCCGGGCATCGGCCACGACGAGAGCGTTACCTCGGCGTCCACCGGCCCCGGGTTCATGCTGGCGACCGACCGCACCGCGCGCCGGCTCTACGTCGTCAACTTGAGAACCGGAAAGATCGAGAACTATGTACCGCTGGCGGGCGGCCCGGACTACGTCCGCTACGTCGCGCCGACGCAAGAGGCCTGGGTCACCGAGCCGGAGGATTCACGAATCGAAGTCTTCGCGCTTTCGCGACACACTCCGCCGGTGGCGACGCATTCGCGATTTATCGACGTGCCCGGAGGCCCGGAGTCGTTGGTGGTCAACGTCGCGGAGAAGCGCGCGTACGCAAATCTTTGGAAGGACGCGACGGTGGAGATCGATCTGACCAGCGGCAAGACGACGCGGTGGCCCAACGGAGGCGCCGGGTCGCGCGGGCTGGCGATCGACGCCGCTCGCGACCGCCTGTTCGTCGGCTGCGCGGAGGGCAAACTCTCGGTGCTCGATTCGAAGACCGGCAAATCGCTCGGCGCGGTGTCGTCGGGCGACGGCGTGGACATCATCGCGTACAACCCACGCTTGGCGCATTTGTATATGCCGGGTGCCCGGAGCGGGACGATGGCGGTCGTCGGCGTGGACGAATACGGCACTCCGAAACTGCTGGGCACGGCGAAGACTCCGATTGGGGCGCATTGCGTGGCCGCGGATTTTCGCCAGGGCGTGTACGTCTGCGACCCGCGCGGCGGCAAGCTGCTGTACTTCCTGGACTTCTATCCAGCGACGATATAGCCCGGCGCGCGCTCGGACTATTTCGCGACGTCGCCGAGCGCTTGCTCGAGCAGGCTGAGGCCTTCGTCGACGAATTCCAGCGGCGCGATCAGCGGCACCAGGATGCGGACCACGTTGCCGTAGATTCCGCACGTGAGAATGATCAAGCCGCGTTCCGCCGCGCGCAGTGCGAGCTGCTTTGCCAAATCGGGAGCTGCTTCGCGCGTAGCGCGGTCCTTCACCAGCTCGATCGCGAGCATCGCGCCGAGTCCGCGCACGTCGCCGACGCAATCGAACGTCTCGCGCATCGCGTCGAGCCGCGCACGCACCATCGCGCCCTGCTTTTCCGCACGAGCGAGCACGTCTTCGTCGCGGAATATGTCGAGCACCGCGAGCGCCGCTGCGCACGATACGGGGCTGCCCGCGAACGTGCCGCCGAGTCCGCCCGGCGCGACCGCGTCCATGATGCTGGCCTTGCCGACCACGCCCGAGAGCGGGAATCCGCCGCCGAGGCTCTTCGCAATTGTAATCAGATCGGGCTCGACGCCCGCGTGCTCGACGGCGAACATCCGGCCCGTGCGCCCGAAGCCGGTCTGGATCTCGTCGGCGATAAACACGATGCCGTGGCGATCGCACAAGGCGCGCAGCTCGCGGAGGAACTCGAACGGCGCGACGTTGAAGCCGCCCTCCCCCTGAACCGGCTCGATGACGATCGCGGCGACGCGTGACGGCTCAACCGACGCCTTGAAGAGCGCCTCGATCGCGCGGAGGCTTTCGGCGCTGCTGCCGCCGCGATACGCGTCGGGGAACGGCACGTGAAACGTGTCGGCGGGAAACGGGCCGAAGCCCGCCTTGTACGGATTCACCTTGCCGGTTAGCGCGAGCGCCATCATCGTGCGCCCGTGAAAGCCCGCGCTGAACGAGATGATCGCGGACCGCCCCGTGGCGCATCGCGCAATCTTGACCGCATTCTCGATTGCCTCGGCGCCGGTGGTCAGAAAGATCGTCTTGTTCGGCCCGCGCATCGGCGCGATCTCGTTCATCCGTTCTGCGAGTTTGATGTACGGCTCGTACGGCATCACGCCGAAGCAGGTGTGGGTGAACGCTTCGAGCTGGGCCTGCACAGCCGCGATGAC
>DASQHV010000548.1:0-3418 GCA_035631915.1 Candidatus Acidiferrales bacterium
CAAGCACAACTCTCCGATCGCGTTGAAGACATAAGGCGGCAGCCGTTTGATTCGTGGGAAATCCATCTTCTTCGGGATTGATCGGCGCTCCCCTCTCCCTCCCCGTAGAGTTCGTGAACTATAAGTTTTAACGGACCGTGGAGTTGCCCGCTAGTAGGTGCCTTCTGATGCTATCCGAAGCGAGCACCGCGCTTTCTGTCATCCTGACTCCAGCGAGCACCGCGAACGACACTTCTGTCATCCTGACCGCAGCGAGCATCGCGAGCGGAGCGGAAGGATCTCGGACAGCTTCGTTCCAGCGAAGCCGGTACCGGTTTCGAAATCACGAAGTGCTCCTTTACCTCCGTTCTCATTGGATGCAGCAACGCAAAACCGGAACCGGCGGCGCTTACGCACCGCTGTCCGAGATCCTTCCGCTCCGCTCGCGATGCTCACTTCGGTCAGGATGACAGACATTGTCCCCGGCCATTCGTGAACGCAGTGCCAACTATTCCGTTGCGACACACCGCGACGTCAGCACAACCCTTCACTTCGCCGACGCCGCCATCACCGTGCGCGACACCATCGGCTTGATCGCCCAGTACAGCGGCGCAGCGCAGACTGAAATCAGCCCGGCAATCTGCCACTCGAACGGGATACCGGCGGTGTCGGCGATTCGCCCCGCCAGCAGCAGCCCCACCGCACCGCCCATCGTGTCGAACGTGCTCCGGAACGACAGCAGCGTCGCGCGATTGCTCGATTCGATCTGCTCGTTGAACCAGCTTTGCACCAGCGGCTGCAGCGCGCCGGTGAAGATGTTCATGCCGAACAGCATCGCGAGCGATATCAGCGGCCGATCGCCGAATGCACCCGCCAGGAACAGCATCACGCTCGCACCCACCACCAACGCGCCGGTGCGCGCCGGACGCTGCGACTCGTCGGCCTGGCGCCGCAGACTGATTTCCGCACCGATCATCCGCGCCGCCGAGAGCCCGCTGTAGATCCAGCCGATAATCCAAACGCCGACGCCGAAGCTCTGGTGGAACATCAGCGGCCACTCGACCCAGTACGGCGCCCATGCCGCGACGGTGATCGCGGCGCCCGCGCTGAGCATCAGCACCGTGCGCGTTTTGAGCCCGATGCGGATTCCGTCGACGACCCGCGCCGCCACCTGGCGGAACATCGCGCCAAGCCTGATTGCCGCAGCGCGCGGCCGTTCGTCATGCATCAGGTATGCGCCGACGCTTCCGCTGATCAGGTAACCTGTCGCGCCCAGCAGCCACGGATACGCGATGTTGATGTCCGCGACGTACGCGCCGATGACCGCGGACACCATGAAGGTCGCCGTGCTCATCTGCGAGATGCGCGAGAACAGCCGATCCTTCAGGCCCTCGTAGCCGGCGTCGTCCAGCGCGTCCACACCCCACGCGTCAATCGCGCCGTTGCCGAACGTCGTGCCGACCCCGTCGATACTCTCGGCGATCAGAAAGACCCAGTAATGGTGCGCGAAGAAATACACGATGAACGCGCACACCCTGAGCGACGCGCCCAGCACGTATGAGCGGCGGCGTCCCAGCAGGTCGGCGAACGCGCCGGTCGGCACGTCGGTAACGAACAGCACGACGAAGAACGTCGCGAGCACGCTGTTGATCTGGAACTGATTCAGTCCTCGGGTGTGCAGAAAAATCGGGTAGACGCCGAACAGGAAGCCGCTGGCGAACGAGTACATCGCCCACACCGAGTAGTAGCGGCGGAGAATATTTCCGACCGCGCCATTTTGCGTTCTCGCGATTGCCACTGCCCCGCCCTCGTCAGCTGCGCCAAAAGAAAAAGCCCCGGGGCTCTAAGCACCCGGGGCTTTCTCGAGCCAAGTATCGATGCCCGTCTCAATTCAGGAGGACACGAACCTTTGAATTGGGGACCAGACTTGCTTCGGCGCTTGGCGTCATGTGGGCAGGATATTAGATCGGTTGATTGCCAGTCAAGCTGCATTCTAAACAACCGTTTTGCCACAGTTGTTCTCTGTATCCGATCCTTCAAATAGGATTTAGCAGGCGCGCCCCTCCATCAGCAGCCCCATGACCAGCACGACTACCGATTCCGGCTTCGACTTCGCCGCCGACGTCTCCGACCCCGGCCTTGCTACGCGTTTGTGGCGATTCTGGAACGTCGTGTCGCTCGCCGCGCGCGTTTACGCCGGCTACAAGGGCACCCAGTTGTGGACGCGCTTCATCAGCGACCGCAACAAGGCCGAGTTGTATCGCCGCCAGGATCTCCGCGCCGCGCGCGCTCTGTATGACACTGCGATTCGCCTCGAAGGTCTGCTGATCAAGGCCTCGCAGTTCATCGCCACCCGCGCCGACGTATTGCCCGACGAATGGGTCTCGACGCTGTCGGGCCTGCACGATCGCGTGCCGCCGCGCCCGTTCGCGATCATGCGCTCGCAAATCGAGCGCGAGCTCGGCCGTTCGCTCGAATCTGTCTACGCCGAATTCGATCCGATGCCGCTCGCGTCCGCCTCGCTCGCGCAAGTGCATCGCGCCCGCCTGCACGACGGCCGCGCCTGCGCGGTGAAGGTCCAGTACCCCGGCATCGACGGCATCGTCCGCGCCGATCTCCGCAACATGACGTTGGTGCTGCGCTGGCTCGCGATGCTCGAGCGCGACTTCGACTATCGAATCCTGATGCGTGAGGCGCTCAAGTACGTGCCGATGGAGCTGGACTTCGTGCACGAGGCCGACAACTCCGACACGATGCGCCGCAACTTCGCCGCGCACCCGGACGTGATCATTCCGCTGGTCTACCGCGAATTCACCACGCGACGCGTGCTCACGATGGAACTGGTTGACGGAATCAAAGTCACCGACATCGAGGGACTCGAGCGTGCCGGCATCAGCAAGCACGCCGTGGCGCAGAAGCTGATCGAAAATTTCCTCGACCAGGTACTGCGCGACGGTTTCTTTCACGCCGACCCGCATCCCGGCAACATCCTGATCCAGCCCGGGCCGAAACTCGTGTTGCTGGATTTCGGCTTGGCCAAGGATTTTCCCGCCACCTTTCGCGACGGCCTGGTCCGCCTCACGTTTTCGATCCTCACCTCGGACCGCAGCGGCATCGTCAATGCCTTCAGCGAGCTAGGCTTTCGCACGCGCAACGGCTCGCCCGACACACTGCTCGCGCTCTCGGACCTCTTTCTCGGCAACACGATCAAGTCGAAGAAGGCATACGCCGACAAGGACCTGGTCGAGCAATTCTCGGAGGAGTTTCCGCGCACGCTGCGCGCCAATCCCGTCGTCGAAGTGCCGGGCGACGTGCTGCTGGTCAGCCGGATGATGGGTCTGCTGAGCGGACTGGGCAAGTCGCTCGATTCGCAGGTCGATCTCTTCACGACGATCATGCCGTATGCGCAGCGCCTGATGATGTCGCAGGCGGTCGCATC
>DASQHV010000549.1:0-5639 GCA_035631915.1 Candidatus Acidiferrales bacterium
CTACATTCAATCAGCGGCCGGCGACGCCGGGCTTGCGATCGGCGCCGCTGCGGATGCGTGGCACCGCAGCGCATCGCGGCCTCGCGATTTCGTGATGGAGCACGCGTATTGGGGCCCCGAGTTTCGTGACGGCGAGATCGCCACGGTGCTGCGGTCGCGCGAGACCGAGCTTGCGAACCAGGGCTGCGAAATCCGCCGCGTCGAAGATGAAGACGAGTTGTGCCGTGACACGGCCGCGACGATTGCGCAGGGCAAAGTGGTCGGATGGTTTCAGGGCCGCATGGAGTGGGGACCGCGCGCGCTCGGCAATCGCAGTATCCTGGCCGACCCGCGCCGCGCTGAGATGCGCGACATCCTGAACTCCAAGATCAAGCGGCGCGAGGCGTTTCGCCCGTTTGCGCCTTCGATTCTTGAGGAGGCCGCCGGCGATTACTTCACGCAGTCATATCCGTCGCCATTCATGCTGATGGCATACGCGGTGCGGCCGGAAAAGCGTGCTGAGATTCCGGCCACCACGCATGTCGATGGCAGCGGGCGCTTGCAGACCGTTAACGCGCGGCAAAATCCGCTCTACTACAAACTGATTCGCGAGTTCGGCCGCCAGACCGGCGTGCCGGTCCTGCTCAACACTTCATTCAACGAGAACGAGCCCGTCGTGTGCCGCCCCGAGCAGGCGCTGGACTGCTTCATCCGGACCAAAATGGACCTGCTGGTCATGGGCGAACATACCGTTCGCCGTATGGGTGAAAATTAGATATTGTCGCCGCGCCGGACCGCGCGCGCGTATCGATATACCGTTGCGTCCCAGTCGGTCCCGGAGGGTTACCAATACGAGAATACTGTTCCTCAATCGTTCGTTCTGGCCAGATCTGGAGGCGACCGGTCAATTCCTGACCGAGTTGTGCGACGATCTGTCCCAGGACCACGAGGTCACGATCGTCGCCGGCCCGTCGTATCACGCGGGCTCGGCGGGTAGGCGGCCCTGGTCGCGCGAGACGCGCGGCAAGGTGTCGATCATTCGCACGTGGGGCACGAGATTTCCCAAGTCGATTCTGCTTGGACGGCTGACCAATCTCGGCACCTACTACCTGCTCGCGGCGATTGCGGCGTTTCGCCTCGAGCGGCCCGACGTGATCGTCGCGGAGACCGATCCGCCGCTGCTGGGCGCGCTTGCCGCGCTGCTCAAACAGCGCTGGGGTTGCCGCCTCGTATACAACGTGCAGGACCTGTATCCCGATATCGCCGAGGCCACGGGCGGTCTGCGCAGTCCGTTGCTGCTCGAATTGCTGCGTCGCGCGAACGATTTCGCGTACGAGCGCGCCGACTTGATCGTGACGCTCGGGCAGGACATGGCGCGGCGCATCATCGACAAGGGCGTTCCGGCCGACAAAGTGGTGGTCGTTCCCGATTGGGTGGATTGCAGGCGCATCCGTCCACTCGAGAGCAACCAGTTTCGTCGCAGCTTCGGCGGGAAGTTTGTCGTGATGTACTCGGGCAACGTCGGTCTTTCGCAGCAGCTCGAAACGGTGCTCGAAGCGGCGGAGCGTCTGCGCGGCGACGATCGGATCCTGTTCGCGATAATCGGCGAGGGTGCGCGCAAGAAATGGCTCCAGGAGCGGGCGCGCGAGAAGGGCCTCGACAACGTGAAGTTCCTGCCCTATCAGCCGAAGGAAAACCTGGGCGAGTCGCTGAGCGCCGCCGACCTGCACCTCATACCGCTGGCGCCCGGCGCCGCCGGCTGCCTGGTGCCGAGCAAGATCTATGGAATCCTCGCGGCAGGCTGCCCGTTTATCGCGATGATGGAGGAAAACGCCGAAGTCGCGTCGATTGCGCGCGAGTACGCGGTCGGGTTTGTCGTGCGGCCGGGCGACGTCGACGCGCTGACCCGCACGATTCGCGAAAGTGTGGATGCGCCCGAGCGGCTGGCGCAGATGGGAACGCGGGCGCGCCGCCTGGCCGAGCAGCGCTTCGATCGCATCAAGGTAACGAGCAGATTCGGATCGGTCCTGACCAGCGTCGCGATGCAGAATTGACCGGCTGCCCCGGGGTCGCGCCGTAGCACATTGAGTTCATCGCTGATCACATTGGTCGGTGTGCCGCTCGCGGCGTTCGCGATCGCGGCGGGCACGATTCCGCTCGCGCGTCGCCTCGGGCTGCGCCTTGGGATTTCAGCGCACCGCGCTGCGGGAAGGTCCGGCGATGAGCGCATCCCGGTCTTTGGCGGCGCATCGATCGTAGCGGGAATCGTCGCTTCGATGGCGATGTTCGGAGTGTTGCCGGGCTGGCTGTTGTTCGCCGCGATGAGCCTCTGGATCGTCGGCGTGATCGACGACGCCCGCGAACTGCGGCCGCGCGAGAAGCTTGCCGCGCAGGTGATCGTGGCGATTGCAGTCGTGACGGCGCTCCCCAGGTTCGCGTTGACGTCGTGGCCGGCGGCCGATTTCGCAATCGCAGTGCTGTGGCTGACCGCAATCAGCAACGCGTACAACCTGATCGACGGACTCGACGGCCTGGCGGCGGGCACGGGAACTATCGGGGCGCTCGCAATCGCTGCAACCGGCCTCGTGCATCACGATTTGCTGCTGGCCACAGAGGGGCTCGCGATCGCGGGTTCGCTGGCTGGATTTCTGATCTTCAACTTCGTTCCCGCTTCGATTTTCATGGGCGACGCGGGCGCGCTTTCCGTGGGAATGCTGCTCGGCGCCATGTCGTTGCAGGGCGGAATGCTCGCGCACAATTCGCACCTGACGAAATACGCCTATCCACTGCTGGTGATGCTGATGCCGGTGCTCGATACCGGCATCGTCAGCGTCACGCGGCTTGCGACGGGCAACGCAGTTTCGCGCCACGGTCTCGACCATTCCCACAATCGACTGCTCTCACTCGGGCTCTCAGAGCGGGTGACCGTCGCCGTGGCGTGGTCGATCGCGGCGGTCGGCGCGGCCTGCGCGGTGACGGCGAGCCTCCTGCCACATCCCTATCTGATGACGATGCTGCCATTCGCAATGGTCGCGTCCGCGATAATCGCGCTGTTCATGATGGACCTGACGTTTGACACCAATCCGCCGGGGTTCGCGTACGGCTACGTGCAGGGCGTCGCGCGGCTGATTCTGAGCTTCGGCTACAAACGGCGCATCGCGGAGGCGTTGGTCGATATCGCGCTGATCAGCGGGGCATACCTGGGCGCCAACTTGCTGAGGCGCAATTTCGTGATCGACGACTACATCGTCAATGCGCTTACCTGGAGTCTGCCCGGTGTGTTGCTCGCCGCGTATCCCGCGTTCCTCATCGCCGGAGTCTACCGCGGCATCTGGCGGTACACCGGGCTCTCCGACGGCATCCGCTTCGCCAACGCGGCGGTGCTGGCGGGCGTGTTCATGGTGCCGGCGTCGATGGTCTTGCCGGTGTATCTGTCCGGCTCGATCCTGGTCCTCTATGTAATTCTGCTCTTCAACCTGCTGGTCGCCACGCGGTCATCCTTTCAGTTTCTTCGCCGCGCGGTTGCCTACCTGGCTGCGCCCAGCGAGCGCGTGATCGTCGTGGGCGCCGGACGCACCGGCACCGCGGCGGCGACGTATCTCTTCTCAGAACAGCGCCGGGCCGTCCGCCTGGTCGGCTTCATCGACGACGACGCGTTCAAGCAGGGCAAACTGGTGCACGGTCAGCGCGTGCTCGGCACCTGCGCCGATATCGAGCGCGTGTATCGCTCGTCGCCGTTTGACCAGGTGCTGGTCGCTGACGATGAGATTTCCGACGACCGCCTCGAACGCTTGTGCGAGTTCGCCAATCGGCGCGAGATTCCGCTGCGCAGATTCACGATCGCCCTGAGCGAGGTCCATGACGGTTCGCTTGGCGCGCCCGTCCCGATTGAGCGGGATACTTTTCTGGCGCGGCCTGGACCAATACGATGACCCTTGCCGGCGCGGCGCGGAAGCGCGGCACCGAGGCGGAGGTCGGGGCATCACGATGAATCGAGCGCGACAGCCGGTCAAAATCGTGCCCAAGGGATGGGGCCGCGAAGTCTGGATCGCGAACGGCGATCTCTACTGCGGCAAGATTCTGGAAATCCGCAAGGGCAAGATGTGCTCGCTGCACTATCACAAGCTCAAGACCGAATCGTTCTACCTGCGCAGCGGCCGGCTGAAGGTGCGCGTGAAGGAATCGCCCGAGAGCACCACGATCGAGGAATTCGAGCTGGTCGCGGGCGAATGCATGGACGTGCCGACCGGCCTCGTGCATCAGATGGAAGCGATTGAGGACGCGGAGCTGTTCGAGTTTTCGACTCAGCACTTCGACAGCGATTCGCATCGGCTGGTGCGCGGCGACTGACAGTCGAGGCAATGCGAAACGGTACGGCGCGAAGGGCGCGGCGAGTTACGCCGCGCCTTTTTTGTTCGCGGCGGGCCGCCCGTTTTTTCACGTTGTTTGAGCGTGATATATTTTCTGAGCCGCCCGGAGATGGTCTGTCGGAGGACGCAGGCGCCGCCACTCAGAGCGCGCTTGGGCTGGGGTGAACGAGGAGGAAGGGGACCGCCAAGATGGCCAAGGTAGCATTGATCACCGGCGTGACCGGCCAGGACGGTTCGTACCTGGCAGAATCGCTGCTCAAGAAAGGTTACGAAGTGCACGGCATGGTTCGGCGCACTTCGAGTTTCGCGACCGGTCGAATCGATCATCTGCGCAAAGGTTACGGGCCCCGCTCCGAGGGTCTGCAACTGCACTACGGCGACCTCGGCGACGGCACCGGGCTTCGGCGCATCATCGAGCAGGTGCGTCCCGACGAGGTTTACAATCTGGCGGCGCAATCCCACGTGCGAATTTCGTTCGATCAGCCGGAGTACACCGCCGACGTGGTCGGGCTGGGCACGCTCAGGCTGCTCGAGGCGCTGCGCGATCACAACAAGCGTCGCGGACGTGCGGCGCGGCTCTACCAGGCGGGATCGTCGGAGATGTTCGGCAAGGTGGCCGAGATTCCGCAGCGCGAGACGACGCCGTTTCATCCGCGCAGTCCGTACGCATGCGCCAAGGTCTACGCGCATTGGCAGACGGTGAACTATCGCGAGGCCTACGGGCTGTTCGCTTGCAACGGTATTCTCTTCAATCACGAGTCGCCGCGGCGCGGCGAGAACTTTGTCACGCGCAAAATCACCCGCAGCGCGACGCGAATCAAACTCGGCCTGCAGGAGAAGCTCGCGCTCGGAAACCTGGAGGCGCGGCGCGACTGGGGCTTCGCCGGCGACTACGTCGAAGCGATGTGGCTGATGCTGCAGCAGGAGCAGCCCGACGACTACGTGATCGCCACCGGCGAGACCCACTCGGTCAAGGAATTTCTCGAGGTGGTGTTCGACCGCCTGAAGCTCAGCGTCAAGGACTGCGTCGAAATCGATCAGCGGTTCTTCCGGCCCGCCGAAGTTGATTTGCTGATCGGCGATTCGTCCAAGGCGCAGCGCGTGCTGAACTGGGAGCCGCGGGTGAAGTTCGAGCGCCTGGCTGAACTCATGATCGAAGCCGACATGGAGCTGGCTCAGCGCGAACTGCGCGACAGGAAACAGTAGGGCGCGGGCCGGCGCCATCGCGCATTCTCCAAGACCGGGCATAACGAAACGCTTGACCGACTAACCGCATGACGGTCAGTCGGT
>DASQHV010000550.1:0-3391 GCA_035631915.1 Candidatus Acidiferrales bacterium
GCAATCGCCGCCGCCTCGATCCAGCTATGCGCGAGGTTGAATCCGTCGCCGACGAACGCGACGCGCACCTTGCGCAAGTCGCGGCCGAACCGCTCCTGCAACGTCATCAGATCCGCCAGCAGCTGGCACGGATGCAGCAAGTCGGTCAGCCCGTTGATCACCGGCACCGACGCTTCGCGCGCCAACTCGACGGCGGTCTCATGCGAAAACGTGCGAATCATAATCAGGTCGACCGCGCGCGACATGTTGCGCGCGACGTCCTTCACCGACTCGCGCTCGCCGATCCCGATGTCGTTGGGCGCCAGGTAAATCGCGTGACCGCCAAGCTGCGCCATCCCGGTCTCGAACGTGACGCGGGTGCGCAGCGACGGCTTCTGGAAGACCATCGCCAGCGTCTTGCCGCGCAGATACGGATGGTCCAGCCCGATTTTCAACTCGGCCTTCAGCCGCGCGCCCAGCGCCAGCAATCCGGCGAGTTCGGCTTCTGAGAGGGAGCTTAGGTCCAGCAGGTCGCGCTTCATCGGGGCCATGCAACGCGTTTCACGATCTTACTTGGGCACGGGCGCGGTCTTGAACGCGTTTTCGATCACCGCCAGGCCGGCGTCGGCCTCCTCGCGCGTCAGCGTCAGCGGCGGCAGCAGCCGCAACACGTTGCCCGCGGTGCCGTTGACCAGCAGATGTTCCTTGATGCACGCGTCGACGAGCGGCCGCGCGTCGTGCTTCAACACCACGCCGATGATCATGCCGAGTCCGCGCACTTCCGCGATTCGATCGTACGACTTGGCCATTGCGCGCAGCCGCTCCAGCAGGTACCCGCCGACGGCGGTCGCGTTCTCGAGCACCCCGTCCTGTTCGAGCGCGTCCAGCACTCCCAGCGCGGCCGCGCACGCGACTGGATTTCCGCCAAAGGTGCTGCCGTGGCTCCCGGGCGTGAAACTCGCCGCGATTTCCGCCTTCGCGATCATCGCGCCGATCGGGATTCCGCCGCCCAGCGCCTTCGCCAGCGTCACGATATCGGGCTTGATGCCGGCGTGCTCGTACGCGAAGAAGCGTCCGGTGCGCCCGAGGCCGGTTTGAATTTCGTCGAGGATCAAAAGCAGGTTGTTGCGATCGCAATAGTCGCGCAGCCGCTTCAGGTAGTCGGCGCGCGGCACCACTACGCCGCCTTCGCCCTGGATCGGCTCGACCATCAGCGCCACGGTCTCGTCGCGCCGCGCCCGATCGAGCGCGCCGACGTCGTCGTACGGCGCCATGCGAAAGCCCGGCATCATCGGATGAAATCCCTGGTGATAGCGCTCCTGGCCGGTGGCGCTCAGCGTCGCCAGCGTGCGACCGTGGAACGAGCCGAGCGTCGCGACGATCTCGAAGCGTCCGCCGCCCGCATTGCTGCCCCATCGCCGCGCCAGCTTGATCGCCGCCTCGTTGGCCTCAGCTCCGGAGTTGCCGAGGAAGACGCGCCCGTCGCCGTAACGATTCGCCAGCCGCTCCGCCAGGCGCGCGGTCGGCTCGGTGTGAAAGACGTTGGAAACGTGCGTCAGCTTCTCCGCCTGCTCCTTGATTGCGCGGACCACGCGCGGATTGCCGTGGCCAAGGCTCGTCACCGCAAGACCGCAGAAAAAATCCAGGTAGCGGATACCGTCGGCGTCGTACAGGTAAGCGCCATGCCCGCGCGCGAACGCCAGCGGCAGGCAGCCGTAAACGTCAACCTGGTTTCGATGCGTCAGTTCTATGATCTCGGCGCTATTCATCTGAGTTCAGGGTGCACTAACGGCGAGCGATTCTGCGCGCGCTGCCCGCGAGTTCAGAAACCTTGGCACGGCGCTGCACGACTTCGGTGCCGATTCCGGAGCGGGTGAAAATTTCGAGCAGCACGGCGTGCTTGACGCGCCCGTCGATAATGTGAGTCTTCGCAACGCCCTTCTGCAGCGCATCGACGCAGCACTCGACCTTCGGGATCATCCCTTCGTGGATCACGCCGCGCGCGACCAGGCGCCGCGCCTCGGCCGCGTCCAGCGTCGAGAGCAGCTTGCCGTCCTTGTCCTTCACGCCCTCCACGTCGCTCAGCAAAATGAGCTTCTCAGCCTTGAGCGCGGCCGCAATTTCGCCGGCTGCGACGTCGGCGTTGATATTGTAGGTCTGGCCGTCGCGGCCGAAGCCGGTCGGTGCGATCACCGGAATAAAATTGTTCGCCTCGAGCGTGCGCAGCAATTCCGGGTTCACGCGATCAACTTCGCCGACCAGCCCAATATCCACCTTGCTGCGCTTGCCATCGTCGCCCGTCACCACCATCCGCATCTTGCGCGATCGGATCAGGTCGCCGTCCTTGCCCGAGAGCCCGACTGCGCGCCCGCCCGCGCGATCGTCGCGACCAGGTCCTTGTTGATTCGCTGCAGCACCATCTCCGCGGCTTCCATCGTCGCCGTGTCGGTCACCCGCATCCCGCGCACGAAGCGCGACTTGATTCCCAACTTGCCGATTAGCTCGGTTATCTGCGGGCCGCCGCCGTGGACAATCACCGGGTTGATGCCCACCAAATCCAGCAGCACGACTTCCTGCGCGAAGCTCTCGCGCAGTTCGGGCGTGAGCATCGCATGACCGCCATACTTGATGACGAACGTCTTGCCGCGAAAGCGCCGGATATACGGCAGCGCCTCGATTAGGACGTCGGCCTGCTGATGAGTGCTGTGCTTCAACTCTCGAGCAATCTCCTGCGAGAGACCTGCGGTCTCCCGAAAGAAAAAAATTCAAACAGTATTGAGCGCGCCGTGCAATCGGCGCGAGATGACGCGATTTGCCGTCCGCCCGCACCCGCTCGAGCGCACCGCACGCTCAAAGGATGTACCGCGAGAGGTCTTCGTCCTTAACGATTTCGTCCAGCCGGCCGTGAACGTACGCGCTGTCCACCGTATGCTCGCGCTCCTGCAATTCCGGCGCGCGGAACGACAATTCCTCGAGCAAGCGCTCGAGCACCGTGTGCAACCGCCGCGCGCCGATATTCTCCGAGCGCGCGTTCACCTTCGCCGCTATCTCCGCGAGCGCCGCCACCCCATCCTCGGTGAAGCGCAGATGCACCCCCTCGGTATCCATCAGCGCGACGTACTGGCGCGTCAGCGCGTTCTCGGGCTCGGTGAGGATGCGGATGAAATCCTCGCGCGTCAGCGCGTTCAGCTCGACGCGAATCGGAAAACGCCCCTGGAACTCGGGGATCAGGTCTGACGGCTTGGAGGTGTGAAATGCGCCCGACGCAACGAACAAAATGTGATCGGTCTTGACCGCGCCGTACTTGGTGTTGACCGTCGAGCCCTCGACGATCGGCAACAGGTCGCGCTGCACGCCTTCGCGCGAGACGTCGGGACCGTGCGCCTCGCGACCGGCAATCTTGTCGATTTCG
>DASQHV010000551.1:0-4780 GCA_035631915.1 Candidatus Acidiferrales bacterium
TACGCGCGCGACGCCGGCCTGTTCACGATGGAAGTGGCGGTGCATCGCATGACCGGTTTTCCGGCGGCGAAGTTTCGACTCGGCAATCGGGGCCTCGTTCGGCCCGACTATTTTGCCGACCTGGTATTGTTCGATCCCGCACGGATTGCCGACACCGCGACCTACAGCGATCCGCGCCGCCATCCCACCGGCATCAGCCGTGTCTTCGTCAACGGCGTCGAAGTGGCGCGCGATGGCGCCCACACCGGCGCACGGCCGGGACGCGCATTGCGCCGCGCCTGAGTCGTTGCGGCAGAGCAGCGGTCGCGCCTAGAATCCCCGCCCATGCGCGCAAAAGTCGGCGACGTAAATCTCTTCTTCGACGTCGAGGGCGCCAAGCTCAGGCCCGACGGATCAACGATGCGCGAGGTGCCGACCGTCGTGCTGCTCCACGGCGGCCCGGGCTTCGACCATTCGAACTTCAAGCCGGATTTCTCGCGCCTCGCCGAAATCGCGCAGGTCGTCTACCTGGATCATCGCGGCAACGGACGCAGCGACCGCGGCGACCCGAAGAAGTGGAACCTCGAGCAGTGGGGCGACGACGTGCGCGCGTTCTGCGAGACGCTGGAGATTCAGCATCCGATCGTGCTCGGCATTTCGTTCGGCGGGATGGTTGCGATGTCGTATGCGTCGCGGCATCCCGACCATCCGGCTAAGCTGGTGTTGAGCAGCACGGCCGCGCGAATTCGGATCGATCGCTCGATCGCGATGTTCGAGAAGTTGGGCGGCGCCGAGGTTCGCGACGCTGCCCGCAAATTTTTCGACGCGCCCGGACCCGTTACGGTCGAGGACTTCCAGAAGAAATGTTTTCCGGTCTACAACCGAACACCGATGGGACCGGAGTTCACCAAGCGCGCCGTGACCAACTTCGATTTGACGTTCGAATTTTTCCGGAACGAGTCGCGCAGCTTCAACCTCCTGCCGGGACTTGCGCGAATAAAATGCCCGACGTTGATCGCAGCCGGCGTGCTCGACCCGATCACGCCGCTCGACGACTCGAAGGACATCGCCGCCGCGATGACGCCGGGCGTCGCACGGCTCGAGATCTTCGAGGAGGCCGGCCACGGCGCGCATCGCGACCAGCCCGATCGCTTCTTCAAAGTGCTGAGCGAATTTATTCTCGCGTGAGCTTGCGATGCCGCGCCGCTACTTCACCCCGGGTTTTTTTGAATTTTTCGAGGAGCTCAGCCGCAACAACAATCGCGAGTGGTTTCTCAGGAACAAGCAGCGCTACGAAACGGTGGTGCGCGCGGCGATGCTCGCGTTTATTGCAGACTTCGCCCCGCGACTGAAAAAGATCAGCGCGAATTTCGTCGCCGACCCGAGTCCGACCGGCGGCTCGATGATGCGCATCTACCGCAATCTCCGTTTCTCCCGCGACAAGACCCCGTACAAGACCAACGCCGCCGCCGCGTTCCATCATCGCGGCGAGTCGAACTTCGGCTCGGCGTCGTATTACCTGTCGCTCTCGCCGGCCGAGGCGTTTGCCGGCGTGGGCGTGTGGCATCCCGAGGCGGAAGCGGTGCGGAAAATCCGTGACGCGATCGTTGCGCATCCGGTCACCTGGAAAAAGGCCGTCAACGATCGGCGCTTCCTGGCGCGCTACGAGCTGATGGGAGAAATGTTGTCGCGGCCGCCCAAGGGCTACGATCCCGCGCATCCGCTGATCGACGACCTCAAGCGCAAGGACTTCGTCGCGGGCACGCAGTTCACGCGCAGCGAAGTTTGCTCGCCCAAATTTCTCGACTTGTTCACTGAGACCTGCGCCAGCGCCGCGCCGTTCACGCGTTTCCTCACCGAGGCTCTCGGCCAGCGCTGGTAGCGCCGCAGTAGTTCGCCGAGTGGACCGGACGAGATCGCGCTAGGCCGTCCGCGCACGACGCGGTAGATTCATCGACGATGCGATGCACCAATTGCGGCGCCGACAATCCCGCCGGGACCAAGTTCTGCGGCAACTGCGCGACGCCACTGCGTAACCGATGCGCCAGTTGCGGCTTCGAAAATCCACCCAACTTCAAGTTCTGCGGCGAATGCGGCATGGCGCTGTCGTCGTCGCCTGCCGTTACTCGAATCGCGAGTCCTCCCGCGACGCCAGTCGGCGTCCGCGTCAGCCCGGAGCCGGCCGAGTTGAGCGTGCCCGAAGGCGAGCGCAAAACCGTCACCGCGCTGTTCGCGGACATCAAGGGTTCGATGGATTTGATGGAGGATCTCGATCCCGAGCAGGCGCGCGCGATCATCGATCCGGCGTTGAAGCTGATGATCGACGGAGTGCATCGCTACGACGGCTACATCGTGCAGTCCACCGGCGACGGAATTTTTGCGCTGTTCGGCGCGCCGGTCGCGCACGAGGACCACGCACAGCGCTCGCTTTTCGCGGCCCTGCGGTTGCAGGAGGACATGACGAAGTATTCCGCCGAGTTGCGCAAGCAGGGCAATCCGCCGATCGAGATTCGCATCGGCGTCAACACCGGCGAGGTCGTCGTGCAGTCCATCCGCACCGACGACGCGCACACCGAGTACACGCCAATCGGCCACTCGACAAGTCTTGCGGCGCGGATGCAAACGCTGGCGCCTACCGGCTCGATCGTCGTGACCGAGCAAACGCAGAAACTCGTCGCCGGATATTTCGATCTGAAGGCGCTCGGACCCGCGCGGGTAAAGGGCGTCAGCGAACCGATCGACGTTTACGAAGTGCTGGGCGTGGGCCCGCTGCGCTCGCGGCTGCAGCGGTCGGAGTCGCGCGGCCTGTCGAAGTTCGTCGGCCGCGTAGCCGAGATGGAAGAGCTTGGGCGGGCGCTGGGCCGCGCGCGCGACGGGCACGGGCAGATTGTCGCCGCGATGGCCGAGGCGGGAGTCGGCAAATCGCGCCTATTTCACGAATTCAAGCTGCGTTCTGGCGGCGACGCGCTGGTGCTGGAGGCCTTCTCAGTCTCGCACGGCAAGGCATCGTCGTATCTGCCGGTCGTCGATTTGCTGAAGAGCTATTTTCGCATCGCGGACCGCGACGACGAACGCACGCGGCGCGAGAAGGTGACCGGCAAGGTGCTGGCGCTGGATCGCGCGCTCGAAGAAACCCTGCCGCATCTGTTCGCGCTGCTCGCAATTTCCGCCGACGACGCGGCATTCGAGGAGATGGATCGCTCGATTCGCCGCCGCCGCACGCGCGACGCGGTCAAGCATCTCATCCTGCGCGAGAGCCTGAATCAGCCGCTACTGCTCATCTTCGAGGATTTGCACTGGATCGATTCGGAATCCGAGGAGGTGCTGAACCTGCTCGCCGATTCGATCGGTACCGCACGAATCCTGATGCTGGTCAATTACCGACCCGAGTATCGCCATCAGTGGGGCAACAAAACCTACTACACTCAACTCCGGCTCGATCCGCTCGGCCCCGCCAACGCCGGCGAGTTGCTCTCCGCGATGCTCGGCGATTCCGACGAGTTGCAGCCGTTGAAGAAGATGATCGTCGAGCGCACCGAGGGCAATCCATTCTTCATCGAAGAGATGGTGCAGGTGCTGTTCGAGAATGGTGTGCTGACGCGCGACGTTTTCGCCGACGCCGGCTCGACCGCGTCCGTCAAGCTCGCAAAGCCGTTTGCCTCGATCCAGGTGCCGCCCACCGTCAAGGGCATCCTCGCCGCGCGCATCGACAAGCTGGCGCCCGACGACAAGGACATGCTGCAAACGCTCGCAGTAATCGGCAAGGAATTTCCGCTGGGCCTGCTGCGCAGGGTGATCGCCAAATCCGACGACGCGCTGACGCAAACGCTGGCCAGCCTGCAGCTCGGCGAGTTCATTTACGAGCAGCCCGCATTTCCGGAAAGCGAGTACACCTTCAAGCACGCGCTCACGCAGGAAGTGGCGTATGACTCGGTCCTGATCGAACGGCGCAGGCAGATTCACGAGCGCACCGCGGCGGCGATCGAGGAGCTGTTCGCGGCGACGCTTGACGATCACGTGGCCGACCTGGCGAATCACTTCAGCCGCAGCGGCAACGCGTCCAAGGCCGTCAACTATCTGCGCCGCGCCGCCGAGCAGTCCCGCACGCGCTCCGCCTACGCCGACGCGATTCGCTATGCGCGCGAGGCGCTGGCGCTGATTCCCTCGCTGCCGGACGCCGCCGAACGCGATCGCCTGGAACTCTCCACGCTCGTGATGCTGGGTCCGCTGCTGATCGGCACCCAGGGCTATTCCGCACCGGAGTTGAAATCCTTGCTTGTCCGCGCTCACGAGCTTTCTCAGCGGGTGGGTGAGAGCCCGCAAGTCTTCGCGGTACTGTTCGGTCTGTGGGGCTTCCACTACAACGGCGGTCGCGTGCTCGAGGGACGCGCCGCGGCGCAGCGCCTGCTCACGATGGCGGAGCGGGTCGGCAGCGAGTTGGCAACTGGGGGCGCCAATGCGGCGATGGGCACCACGCTGCTGTGGATGGGCGAATTTCGCGGCGCGCGCGAGCATCTCGCCCGCGCGATCGCCTTCTACGATCGCGACATTCAGCGCTACCTGCCGATGAACGAATCCGCCGTGATACCGTCGCGCGGCCAGATGTCGTGGACGCTGTGGATCACCGGCTCGCCCGACCAGGCGCGCGCGCGCATCGACGAGGCGGTCGAATTCGCGACGCAGTTGCGCCGCCCCTTCAGCCTGGCGTTCGCGTTGACGTTCGCAATTTCTCTCGCGCACCTTCTCAGTGACTACGAGAAGGCTCGATCCAAGGCTGACGCGCTGATCGAACTCGCGCGCG
>DASQHV010000552.1:0-8512 GCA_035631915.1 Candidatus Acidiferrales bacterium
CTTCTTGCCCGGGATTCCCTCGGTCCCGCATTTGATGCAACGCATCTTAGGTGCGCAGCTCGTCGAGCAGCGCCTTTGCGTCTTTCAGGTCGGCGGTGTCGAAGCCCTCGGTGAACCAGTTGTAGACGTCGGCGAGCATCGTGCGCGCCTCGTTGCGACGGCCCTGCTTGTCGAGCAGCCGCGCGAGGCTGGTGGTCGTCCGCAATTCCAATGCCTTCGCGCTTTGTTTTCGTGCAATCTCGATCCCTTGCTGAAAGCAGCCTTGAGCCTCCGCAGAGCCTGAATTTCTCCTCCGCAACAGAATCTCGCCTCTGAGTCGATATATTTCAGCATCCAGGCAGCGATATTCATGTTTCTCGGAGACACCCGCCGCCTTGGTCAACGTATCGAGCGCGTCGTCGAGTCGTCCTGTTGCGCAATACGCTTCCGCCAGCCAGTAAAGGAATTCCGGACGGTTGACCTCCACGCCAATTGCGCGATGCGCGGCAAACCCCTTTTGTATTTGCTCAAGTCCTTCCTCACTGCGTCCGAGTTCGGTCATCGCAGCGCCGCGACAGACAGTCGCGTGAGCTGACGCATAGACAAACCCATGCTCGGCGCAGATTGCGATCGCATGCTCGGCTGTCTCTTGAAAGTCGCGCACCTCTCGCCGGTGATGCAGCAGGTGGCACAGCAAACTTTCAGCAAAAACAAGACTGATCGGATCACAAAGCGCCCGAGCCAGGTCGACCGCTGCGTGGTTCATTTTCAGCGCCTGTTCCGGGTAGCCAAGAAACCACAGCGCCCAGGATAGTTCCGACCGGCATACCACCTCCATGTCGACACCCAGCGGTCGTAAGCCTCGAGCGCCGCAGAGGGAGAGAGTCGTTTCGAAATGCTCCTTGGCGCGAGGAAATCGTCCCATTCGATTCGCACTAAGTCCGACGGCATGATGCGCCTGCAGGAGCAGCGTCGGGTCGCCGGAGCTTTCGGCCCGAAGTAGAAGCTCTGCGCCAATCTGGTATGCCGACCGGAACTCAAATCGCTCCAAGTGATTTATCCACAGCCCATACAGAATGGGAAAGAGCTGCGCGAGTTCGCCAAGCTGCTCGCAAAGTTTCCGTGCTCGCGCATAGGCGCGCTCAACCTCCGCAGCGCCCCAACCCCTAACTGCCATCAATGCCGGGCCGATCGCCAGCTGGAGCGCGAGTTCCCGACGGTCTCGTTCCGGTGTTTCGGGCACCTCCTCGAGCAGCTTGAGCGCGGTCGAGTAGAGACGCACAGCCTCGACCATCGCGTAGCACGCCGCCGCCTGCTCCCCCGCCAGATGGAGATACTTCACGGCCTGCCGCGTGTCGGTGCTATGCGCGTAGTGGTGCGCCAGTTCGGAGAGGTGGTCGTCGAGGCTCGATTCCGCCGTGGTGGAATAGGTTCGCTCGATCGCGTCGGCCACTTCGAGATGGAGTCGCTGGCGCCGCGCCGCCGACAGGCCGGCGAGCACCGCCTGGCGCGTTAGTTCGTGGGAGAACGTAAACCGGGCCTTGGGACTTTCCTCGACCGAGAAAACCAGTCCCGCGTTTTCGGCTTCCTCGACGTGCTCCAGGATAGAATTCGCATCGGCGTCACTCGCAGCCTGAAGAATTTCGAAACTGAAGAAGCGCCCGATCACCGCCGCCGTCGCGAGCAGCTTCTGCGTCAGGTCGCTGAGCCGCAAGAGCCGCCGCCCGACCACCAGCCGCACGCTCGGCGGCGCATCCAGCTCCGCAATCTGCAGCTGCAGGCGAAATTGTCCGGAAGAATCGTACAGGCGAGTCTCCTCTTCAAGGTGCCTGAACAACTCCTCGACGAAGAACGGATTGCCTTCGGTCTCGGCGAATATCTCGCCAACCACGGCGGCAGGCGGCGATTTTCCGCTCAAGCTACTCAGCATCGCGGCCACTTCTTCGCGCGGGAGACCTTTGAGCCTCACGCGGGTGGCCAATCGCCCGCGGATGAGATCTTCCAGCGTTCTTGCCAGCTCTTGGGTGACGTTGAGCTCGGCGTCGCGGTAGGTGCCGATCACCATCAGGGGCAGACTGGAAAGGCGCTGGCTCAGATGCTCGAGCAGCGACAAGCTCGAATCGTCGGCCCAGTGCAGGTCCTCGAGGATCATCAGCGTCGGTTGATGCGACGCGATTCGAACGGCGAAGTCGAAGAAGCAATTGAACAGGTGGCGCCGCGCCTGGAGCGGCGGCAAATCAAGCGGGGGCGGAAGATCCGGCAGAATGCTTTTGAGTTTGGGCAGCAAGCGCGCCAACTCGGGGCCCTGATCTCCAAGCGCGATGCGCAGACTGTCCGCATTCGGCGCGCCGGTGACGAAATTCTCCAGGATCTCCACGAACGGCAGGTAAGCGACGGCTTCGTGCTCGGCGCAATGCCCCACCAGCACCGCCATGCGCTTTGCCTCAGCCGCGGCCGCGACCTCATCGGCCAAGCGGGTCTTGCCGACGCCGGGTTCGCCCGAGATCAGGAACAGCCGCCCGCGCCCGGAATCCGCGTCTTCGAGTCCGCCCAGCACCAGAGCCAGCTCGCGTTCGCGTCCCACCATCACGCGCGGCGGCCGAGCTCGAACTTGCTCCGCCCGGCTAGTCTTCGGGCCGCTAATCTCTGCGACGAATCGATAACCCCGGCTGGGGACGGTGGCGACGAATCGCGGCGTCTCGGGATCGTCGCGCAAAGCGCGCCGCAGCTTTCGCACCGCAGTGTTGATGCTGGTCTCGCTATCGACAAAGACGCCCTTGCCCCAGACGCGCTCCAGAATTTCCTCGCGCGTGACGAGTTGTCCACGACGCTCAACCAACAGGCATAGCAGTTCGAGCGGAATCCGCTGGAGCGGGACGACCACACCACCTTGGCGCAGCTCATAGGCGCCGCGGTTCAGCACAAAATCTTCAAAATGTAAGAGATCGTCGGGCATTTGTTCCGATCGCGGATTCTACTTGTCTCGCCGGTTAGCGCCTAGCCGCGATGCTTCAACGAGTTCAGAGAGAGTTCAGGAGATGTTCAGCCCTGGTCCATTGGCAAGCGGGTCAGCCTCCCTGAACATGGGCGCCAGCAACGGAGTCGCGAAGGGAAGGGTCCTTAACTCGAGAATGATTCGCTTCTTAAAGAGGAGGAAGCAGTAGTGAAAAAGGCAGCGATACTGATTTTGCTGGCTGGGTGCCTGATTTTTGCCGGCGCGCTACACGCGAGTGCGCAGGGAAACTCGCCAGACCTCGTTCAGATCGTGGCGTTGGATGAATGCGATCCGGCGACGTTCAACGCGGCGGTCGGCCCCGACTTCTGCAAGAACGTCACGCTCGGAGCCTCCACAACGATTAGCCAACTGTTTGCATTGGCAGCCGCTGGAACCCCGGATCCAGGCTGGGACTTCGAACCTGACATCCTGTCGATCAAACAGGGGACGATCGTTTCGGTGGCCGATGAGGGCGGCGAGCCCCACACTTTTACGGAAGTACAAAGCTATGGCGGCGGATTCGTGCCGCCGTTGAACGGTCCCGGCGAGACGACCGTTCCGGAGTGCAGCGGCGGCTTTGCCAACATCGCGGTGGCCAGGACCCGAATCCTGCAGGGAAGCCACATCGATATCACCGGCCTGTCGAAGGGCAAGCACCTATTCGAATGCTGCATCCATCCCTGGATGCGCGTCGAAATTGATGTGAAGTGATCCGCGTGGAGCATTCGCGAGCAG
Source organism: Candidatus Acidiferrales bacterium (assembly GCA_035631915.1). Lineage (GTDB taxonomy): Bacteria > Desulfobacterota > Binatia > Binatales > Binataceae > Binatus. The sequence continues at coordinate 3,710 of DASQHV010000552.1, forward strand.
CACACTGCTCGCGGATGCGTCTCGGCCACCCGAATCGCAGTTGTTTCGGATCGCGTTGGCTTGGCGGATGCGCCGGCTCCGAGCGCCGCGCCGCATTGGCCACAGAATTTAGCTCCCGGCGTGTTTTCAAAGCCGCACGACGCGCAGGGCGATTTGAATGCGCCACCGCGTTCGTTGCAAAACTTAAGGCCGTCCGGATTTTCGGTTTTGCAGTTCGAGCAGAGCATGGTCACGTCACGGTAATGTGAAGATACGGTCGCGTATCGCGTTGTGAAGATAGCACGCAAACCGCGTGTCACGACTGCTCACGATCGGGCATCGCGGTGCCGTATTTTCGCCGCTGGCGGACCGCGTTGACAACCCGATCTCTTGTTGGATAGGTGTTAGCCGCCTCTTGGGTGGACGACCGCGTGACTGATTCGACCAAACCGGACTCCGATTCCCTGGAAAACGACGAACGCGTAGAGCAACTCGCCAAGGAGCTGGCCGAGCGCTTGCGCGCGATGCCGAATCGGCAGGAGCTGACCGACTACGCCGTCAGCCTGCTCAAGGAGAGCAACGAGGACGCGGGCCAGTCCGAGCAGGCGGCGGCGATGATCGCGCGGGCGGGCAAGAACGACCCGTTCAATCCGTTCGCCTTCGCGATTCCGCTGTTCGTGATCGGCGCGGTACTGTGCGCAACGGGAATCCTGGCCGGCGTCGGGCTCGGCGTAATCGGTATCGCGCTGCTGATGATTCTGTGGGGAGTGGTGGTTTCTCTCTTCAGTCGCGGGCCGCGGCCACAACCAAAGCCGGGTCCGGAGGGGTAGTGGATTGACGGATTTTCGCGGGTGCATAATATGAGCCGTCGTTGTTGCAGGGATTGGCCCAAATTAGGTAGCCTTACGCCGGATTTTGACCCGTCATGCGCCGCGTGATTCTATAGATGTTGTAACGGTCACGGTTTTTTAGATTATCGTCTGGACTGGATTGAGCAGGCCGCGCCCTCGCGGCATCCGGGAGTTTGGCAAGCGGATGGCTAAGTTTGACTGGACCGACACGAAACGGCAGATAACCGAATCGCAGGCCTGGCAGTCGATCTTCAGGCACGGTTACGAGGACACGCCGCGCAACCGAATCCTGATGGTGTCGGGGAACGTGTGGCTGCATCTGCATCCGTCGAAAGTGCAGAAGCATACCGTGCGTTTGCGCTTCACCTGGTGCATGGGCGGCATCACATTTCTGCTGTTTCTCGTCACCGTGATCACCGGCATCTACCTGATGTTCTACTACCGGCCGACCGCGGAGTATGCCTACGCGGACATGAAGTACCTCGAATTCGACATGCCGTTCGGGATGCTGATGCGCAACATGCATCGATGGGCCGCGCACGGCATGGTGATCGCGGTATGGCTGCACATGTTCCGCGTCTTCATGACGGGATCGTACAAGCCGCCGCGCGAGTTCAACTGGGTGGTCGGCGTGATCCTGCTGGTGCTGACGCTGCTGCTTTCGTTCACCGGCTACCTGCTGCCGTGGGACCAGCTTTCGATCTGGGCGGTGACGGTCGGCTCCAACATGGCGCGTGCGATTCCGCTGCTCGGACACGGCGGGCCGTTCCACGAGGTGCTGGGCGTGAATCCGGTGTACGATGCGCGCGCGTTCCTGTTCGGCGGCGCGGAGATCGGCCCGCACACGCTGCTGCGCTTCTACATTTTGCATTGCATCTTCTTCCCGCTGCTCGCGAGTGTCTTTATGGCGGTACATTTCTGGCGCATCCGCCGCGACGGCATGTCGGGTCCGCTCTAAGGTCGAGGGAAAGTTTGGATGGGCGATTTTTTTTCATACCTGCTGCACGTCGGAATCGTGCGCGTGCTGTCGGTGCCGATCGTCATGCTGATCGCGCTGTACGGATTGTACGTCCTGGCGGCGCCGGCGCCGTGGAGCGACGACGATGACGGCGAGTCGCATCCGGGCTGAACGCAACCGTTGACGGAATCTGCAAGGGACTAACCATGGCGAGCCAGGAAAGTAACAACGGCGGCATGATGATGCGGGCGGCCGGCGCTGGTGCAGGCGCGGCGCGCGGTGCAGTCGGCGGTGGCGCGCCCAAGCGCATCGAGGTCCCGATCAAGAAGGCGGGCGGCGGCGTCGAGGAAAAGCTGCACACCTGGCCGTTCCTGGTGCGCAACGAATTCCTGATGTCGATCCTGGTGATCATCGTGCTCACCGTGTGGTCGCTGCTGCTGAACGCGCCGCTGGAGCAGCCGTCGAATCCGACTCGCACGCCGAATCCGTCCAAGGCGCCGTGGTACTTCCTCGGCCTGCAGGAGATGCTGGTTTTCTTCGACCCGTGGTATGCGGGCGTCGTGCTGCCGACGTTGATCATCGTCGGCCTGATGCTGATTCCCTATCTCGACATCAATCCGAAGGGCAACGGCTACTTCACGCTGCGTGAGCGCTGGTTCGAGATCCTGACCTTCTTCATCGGCTTCCACGTGTTGTGGGTCTCGTTCATCATCATCGGCACGTTCTTCCGCGGCCCGGGCTGGAACTGGTTCTGGCCGGGGCAGGTTTGGGATCCGCATCTGGTCGAAGCGCTGACCAACGTCGATCTGCCGTACATGTTCGGCTTCCGCGACTACTTCGCGTCGGCAATTTTCGGCCTGTCGCTGATCGTCGGCTACTTCGTGGTTGGTTACGCGGCATTGTATTTCTGGATTCGTTCGCGGCCGGCCGGCGACGCGTGGTCGGCGTTTCCAGGCGGTGGGCCCGAGATCATGCAGAAGTGGGGACCAGTGCGCTTCGGCATCACCGGCTTCCTGCTGCTCGCCATGATCGGCGTGTTCATCAAGATGGCGCTGCGTCACGCGCTCAACATCAAGTACATCCTGGTCACGCCCTGGATAAACGTCTGACGTGAGCGCGACAGCGTGTTCATCCTCGGCAAGGTTTTGCAGGCGCTCGGCTGTGCCGATGTGGGCTTTGCGCTCTACACCGGCATCACGCAGCCGCACGGCATGGGCAACGAATACAAGTTCACCGGGATCGGAATCCTGGTTTTCCTCGCCGGCTACGTCATCGAGGGATTCTCGGGTTCGCGCAAATAGCGCCGCGGCCGGTCCGAAGTCGGGAGACAGGTAGAGCAGATGGCTGGCAGACCGGGGCTTGATCCCACCGAAGAAGGAAAATCATATAGCGCGCTGTTCGTGCTGATGGTGGCTGTGCTGCTGGTCACGGCGGTCTGGTCGATCTGGGACGACAACATCTCGCGCCGCCCGTGGAAGGAATACCAGGTCAAGTGGGATCGCCTCGCGTACGACAAGTACATGAAGGACGCGGCCGACGAGCAGAAGCGCCTCGACGGCGATGCCGACTACAAGAAAGTCTCCGCGGATCTGGCGGCCGCCAGGATGGAGCTTGAGTCCGGCGCGACTGCCGCCAAACTGGCCGACCTGCACGCACGCCTGGTGCAGTTGACGGTCAGCGCCGACGACAAGGATCAGGCCGTTCGATTCACCAAGTCGTTCATGACCGAGCGCTGGTACGACTACAACCACGCGGTCCAGGAAAAAGAGGATCCGACCAAGTACAAGAACGAAATCGATCGCTTGACCGCGGAGCTGGCCCAGGAGAACGCCATCTCGGACAAGGCCAAGGCCGAAGTGCAGGCGGTCAAGGATCAGATCGAGGCGCTCAACTCGAAAGTGGACGGTCTGACCGACCAGATGAAGAAGCTGACCGCCAAGCGCGACGACTTCTTCGACAAGGCCGACCAGTACATGATCCCGTTCAAGGTCGCGGGCAAGACTCTGTTCCGCTATCCGAAAATTCCCAAGATTCAGCAGACCTCGATCGACGACTTCGATCGCAACGCGTTCGACGAGGCGATCGCGCGGGTCGATCGATGCCAAAGCTGTCACATGGGCTCCGACAAGAAGGGCTTCGAGGACGCGCCCGAGCCGTTCCGCACTCATCCAAATTTCGACCAGATCATTTTGAAGCATCCGCCGGACAAGCTGGGTTGCACGCCGTGCCATGACGGGCAGGGGCCCGGGGTGAGTTCGGTGCGGCAGGCGCACGGCGAGGATCCCGAGTGGGACACGCCGATTCTGAAGGGCGACAAGATGCAATCGCGATGCATCAAGTGCCATATCGACATCGGCTCGCTGCGCAATTCGGACGACAAACAAATCGCCGTCAACTGGGTCGAGGGCCAGCGCTTGTTCGAGCAGATGGGCTGTCACGGATGCCATCTGCTGACCGGCTACGAGGACATGCCGAAAATCGGGCCGTACCTGAAGCTGGCGTCGGCGAAGCTGGATCCGTCGTGGACGGTGCGATGGATCAACGACCCGCACGTCTTCCGGCCGCACACCCGGATGCCCAACTTCATGTTCAACACCCAGGATGCGACGGCGCTCGCAGCATACATCCTGGGCAGCTCGGCGAAGAATTCAAAGGATTGGCTGGCGGCGCATCCCGAGCCCGCGACGCTGGCAGCCGACGTGAAGAGTCCGGCGTTCGTCGAAGAGGGCAAGGGGTTGTTCGAGTCGATCGGATGCAAAGGCTGTCACGCGATCGAGCCGGACCAGTACGGCACTCCGGTCGGCGACCCAGCGAACTTCAAGCCCAACGAGGCGCGCACGACCAAGGATTTCGCACCCAACCTGAGCAAGATTGCCGAGAAGACATCGGCCTCGTGGGTGTACCAATGGCTGCGCAACCCGCGCGACTTCGCACCGCACACCGCGATGCCGTCTTTACGCCTCACCGACCACGAAGCCGAAGCGCTGACCGCCTTCCTGATGACGCACGGCGAGA
>DASQHV010000553.1:0-2424 GCA_035631915.1 Candidatus Acidiferrales bacterium
GCGCGCGCGGGCGGCTGAGACCTTCATTTCGGTCTCGGCGTTGACTGAAATCGAGTGTGCGGTGAAGACCGGCACGCGGACCGTGGTCGGCGAAATCGGCAGGTCGGGCGTGCCGAGGATTTTCCGGACTTCGTTGACCAGCTTGATTTCTTCGCCGGTGTAGCCGCCCTCGACGAACTTATCGATATGAGGGATCACGTTGAAGGCAATCTGATGCTGGAAAAAGTGCGCCTTGAGCGGCTCGCCCTTGGCCCACGCAAGCGTCTGCTCGCGCAACTCCGCGACGCCGCCCACGCCGGCGCCCGACACGGCCTGGAAGCTGGTCGCGACGACGCGCCGCAGCCTGCCGGCGTCGTGCAGCGGCTTCAGCGGCATCACCGTGACAATTGTCGTGCAGTTGGGGCAGGCGACGATACCCTTGTGAGCGCGTGCGGCCGCGCCGTTGATCTCCGGCACCACCAGCGGCACGTCGGCGTCCATGCGAAACGCGCTGGACTTGTCGATTACGATTGCGCCGGCTTTCACCGCGGCCGGCGCGAACTTGCGCGATTGCTCCGAGCCGGCCGAGAAGAACGCGAAGTCGATTCCCTTGAACGAATCTGCGGTGAGCTCGAGCACCGGAATCGACTCGCCGGCGAAAGTTACGCTCTTGCCGGCCGAACGCGCCGACGCGTACGCGCGCAACTCGCGCACCGGGAACGCGCGCTCCGCCAGAATCTTCAGCGTAGTCTGGCCGACGGCGCCGGTTGCGCCCACGACCGCTATTCTTTGTCCGCTGGCCATCGGGGAATTCTACCGTGAAGTTGCGATTCGAGCGAATAGCGTGGGCGATTTTCGACGCGTCAGGTTTTTTCGACGATCCAGTCGCTGACCAGTTGAACCACCTCGTCGGCGGCTTCAGCGAGACTGTGTCCGGCTCCTGGCAGCAACTTGAGCGTCTTGGGTTCACCGGCGCGATCGAAAATTGCCTGGCTGCTCTCGTGCGGAAGAATCGTGTCGGCAGTGCCGTGAATCAGCAGCAGCGGACGGCCGGACAATTCGCCCGCGACGTGCGCCCCAGCCAGTTGACTGGAGAGTGCGATCACCGTGGTCACGATACTGCCAAGCGTGCCCGCGTTGATCGCGACCGCGCCGCCGAACGAGTGTCCGATCAGCGCTACCCGCTTTTGGCCGACGCCGCCGAGAAAGGTCAGCGCCGCCATCGCGTCCACCAGGCATTCGCCGAACTCGTTGGGCAGGCGATAGTCCAGGCGCGCGACGGTGATGCCCCGCTTCGGCATCTCCAACCCCAGCCGCGGGTAGAGCAGCGCCGGCCCGGCGAAGCCGCCGAGCGCGCCGCTGACGCACAGCGCGGCGCGTCCGGTCTCGGGCGAGGCGTGCAACACGACCGGGATTCGCCCGCGCGTGGTCGTGATCGCGATTTTGCGCGCGCCTGCGATCTCGTCGCCGGGCTCGACGCCGGTGATCCTGAGATCGAGTCCTTCGTCCATCGGCGTGGTTCCGTGCGCGATCAACTCGATTGATTCGACGCGGGACCGTCGAAGCCGGCCTCGACGTTGTCGCCGAGCATCCGCATCCCATAGCGAATCATCGCAGCGAGCCGCTCGATTCGAGTCAGCAGTTCGCCGTGTTCCTCGCGCGGCGCGTCGGCAAGTCGGGCCGCGACGACGGCGAGGTTCTCGCGCATCAAGTGAAGCGCGCGCTCCAGATGTTCTCGCTCGGGCGCATGCCCGCGCGGTTTGCGGCGCGCCGCACGGATCTCGGCAAAATCGATTATTTCCGCCATCCGAATTTCCGCCCGCCCCATCACACCACAAAGACCCGGCATCCACCAAGAAGATGCCGGTTCCCGGCGGTGCGTTGCGGCTAACGCAGCTTCCTGCCGGCGTTGCGTTTTTCGGCGAGCGTCTGATGACCGCCCTCGGCCACCCAGCGCATCTGCCGCGCCATGCCGTTGAGAATTTCGACTTCGCGCACCGTCAGGCCGCTGCGCCCGAAAATCTCGCGCAGCGCGAACATGATGTGGTCCGGATTTTCGTTCGGGATAAATCCGATCGATACCAGCGCGTCGCTCATCCGCGAGAGCATCGCCTCTGACTTGAGCGCCGGCGCCGCGGCGATTGTGGGAACGTTCGCGGCAGTCCGCGCCTCCGCGGTGGCTCTTGAAGCCATCATCAGCTCGTACGCGACGACCATCACCGCCTGCGCCAGGTTCAGCGAGGGGTATTCGGGCGCGGTCGGAATCGTAATCAGCCGATTGCAGAGCTTGATCTCGCGATTGGTCAGGCCGCGATCCTCGCGGCCGAAAACCAGCGCAATCTTGTTCGAGCGGGAGAGCGCGTCGAGTTCCGCAGCCACCTGGCGGAGCGGCTCCGCATGGCCGCGGTAGCCACCGCGGCGGCTGGTGGTGCCGACGGAAATCGA
>DASQHV010000554.1:0-2161 GCA_035631915.1 Candidatus Acidiferrales bacterium
CACGAAAGCCGGCGCGCTTGAACTCGCCCGCGAAAAAATCCAAATCCGCTTCGGTCAGCCACGCCGGCAATTTCTTCGGCACCACGCCGGTCTCGATAAACTTCTTGCTCTTCGGAAACACGAATTTCCATTGCTCTTCGGGCGGCGGATCGCCGGACGCCGAGTAGAGCATCATCGCCATCGAGCGGCGCGGATCGGCGTCGAGTTCCTTCTCGACCTTGCCCGGCTCCTGGAAGTAGAGCTGATAAAAGTTGTTCTCGCCCGCGAGCGCCTTCATCGCGTCCGACGGACGCGTCGCGCCGCGCGGAAAGTACGGCACGCTGAGCAGCGCGATCGCGCGGAAGATATCAGGCCGCAACAGTGCCGAAGTCCATGCCACCGGCGCGCCCCAGTCGTGCCCGACGATCACCGCTGAATCGACCTTGAGACTGTTCACCAGCCCGACGATATCGCCGGTGAGATTCAGGATGTTGTACGACTCGATCGCTTCGGGCCGGTCGGTCTGTCCGTAGCCGCGCTGATCGGGCGCGACGACGCGATATCCCGCCGCGGCTAGCGCCGAAATCTGATGTCGGTACGAGTACCACGACTCCGGCCATCCGTGGCACATCACGACCAGCGGCCCGCTCCCCTGCTCGACGTAGTGCATGCGGATGTTGTTGGTGGTGACGAACTTGTGCTCGAGTCCGGGCATGATGCGTCTTCCTGTGAGCGCGCGGGGGCGCGACTACGAATGCTTGAGCTTTTTTATTTCCTCGGCCATCTCGGGCACCGCCTTGAACAGGTCGGCAACCAGGCCGTAGTCGGCGACGGCGAAGATCGGCGCCTCCTCGTCTTTGTTGATCGCGCAGATCACCTTCGAGTCCTTCATCCCCGCCAGATGCTGAATGGCGCCCGAAATTCCAACCGCGATATAGAGTTCCGGCGCGACGACCTTGCCCGTCTGCCCGACCTGCAAATCGTTGGGTACGAAGCCCGCATCGACCGCCGCGCGCGACGCGCCCATCGCCGCGCCCATCTCGTCGCCCAGCCGCTCGAGCACGCTCTTGAAATTTTCGCCCGACTTAAGGCCGCGGCCGCCCGACACGACGATATTCGCCTCGGTGAGCTGCGGGCGATCGCTCTTGGTCGCGTTGAACGAGACGAACTCCATCTTGAGCGCACCGGCGTCGATTTCAGCGGCCTGCTTGTCTACTGGAGCGGCGGCATCGGCGGGTTTCGCGGCGTCGAACGCGGTGCCGCGCACGGTCAGCACCTTGACCGGACCGTCGAGCTCGCCCGTCGCCATCACGTTGCCTGCGTAGGTCGGGCGCACGAAGGTGCCGTCGTCGTTGATCGTCGTGATTTCCGACGCCATCGGTGCGCCGAGCCGGGCCGCGAGCCGCGGGAACATATCCTTGCCCTGGGCCGTCGCGGTCGCAAGTACGAATTCAGCACCCTCTTTCTTCGCCAGCGCCGCCAACGCTTGCGCGTATGCGTCAGCGAGGTAGTTCTTGAGTGCCGGATGCGCCAGCGCGATCGCCTTGGCGACGCCGTACTTCGCGACCTCGCCCGCCGCCGTCTCCGGCGCGTCGCCCATCACGACCGCAATCGCCTTGCCGCCGCGCTTACCCGCGAGCTCAAGCCCCGCGTGCACTGCGGTCAGCGTGGTCTTGGGGAAATGTCCCCCCTGATGTTCCGCGAAAATCAGAACGTCGCCCATTTGAATTTTCTCCGATACCTTCGGCGCGCGCGCGCTCAGATGACCTTCGCTTCGGTGTGCAGCACCTGGACCAACTCCTGCACCGACGCGACCTTGCGGCCGGCCTGGCGCTTGGGCGGCGCGGCGAGCGTTTTGATCTTCAGGCGCGGCGCGAGGTCGAGGCCGAGGCTGTCCGCGGGAATTTCCTTGAGCTCCTTCTTGCGCGCCTTCATGATTCCTGGCAGCGACGCGTAGCGCGGCTCATTGAGGCGCAGATCGGTCGTGATTACCGCCGGCAGCTTGAACGCGATCGTCTCGAGCCCGCCATCCACCTCGCGCACCACCGCCGTCTTGTCGGCGCCAATCTCGACCTTCGACGCGAACGTCGCCTGCGGCCATCCGAGCAGTTCGGCCAGCATCTGCCCGGCCTGGTTCGAGTGGTCGTCGATTGCCTGCTTGCCCAAGATGATCAGGTCGGGC
>DASQHV010000555.1:0-1573 GCA_035631915.1 Candidatus Acidiferrales bacterium
CCCGTAGCGCACGCCGTCGTAGCGAGCCAGGTTCGCGCTGGCCTCCGCCGTCGCGATGATGTAATAGCAGGCGATCGCGTAGGGCGTATGCGGAAGCCGGATGTCGCGGATCTCGCAGCCCAGCTTGCCGAGCGTCTCCACGGCGGCATGGATGCGATCGGCCGTATCGTTTGCCAGGCCTTCCAGGTATTCGCGGGGCACACCGATCCGCAATCCTCGAACGTCGCCATTCAGCGCGCCCGTGTAATCCGGCACCGGCGCGAACGCAGAGGTCGCGTCCCTTTCATCGCGTCCGGCGATCACATTCAGAAACGTCGCAACGTCGCGAACGGATCGCGCGAACGGGCCGATGTGATCGAGCGAGCTGGCGAAAGCCGTTAATCCATAGCGCGAAACTCGTCCATAGGTCGGCGTAACGCCCGTGACTCCGCAGAACGACGCCGGCTGGCGGATGGAGCCACCCGTATCGGACCCGAGCGCGAGCACGGCCGTCCCTTGCGCGACTGCCGCCGCCGATCCGCCGCTCGATCCTCCCGGGACGCGGTCCAGCGCGACGGGGTTGCGCACCGGCCCGAACGCCGAATTCTCGTTCGACGAGCCCATCGCGAACTCGTCGCAATTGGTTTTGCCGAGGATCACGCCGCCGGCCTGTTCCACACGCACGACCGCGGTCGCGTCGTAAGGGGGCACGTAATGTTCGAGGATCTTGGAGGCGCACGTAGTGCGCAGTCCGCGTGTCACGATGACGTCCTTCACCGCGATCGGCACGCCCGCGAGCGGTCCCGGATCTTCGCCCCTGGCGATTCTGGCGTCTACGGCGCGTGCGGATGCGAGCGCCCGTTCGGGCGAAAACGTCAGGTACGCGTTGGTCTTGGGATTCTCGGCTTCGGCGAATGCCAGCGCCTGACGTGCAAGCTCTTCAGCGCTGAATTCCTTCGCGACCAAGCCGGAGCGGATCGACGCGATGGAGCGGGACGCGAGACTCATCGCTCGATCACCTTGGGCACCTTGAAGTAGCCGCCTCCGGAGAGCGGCGCGTTCGCGATGGCCTCGGAGTTGGGCAGAGGCGGGCGTTCGACGTCCTCGCGCAGTGTCGCGAGTTCACCGGCGTCGAACAAAACTTGGGCCATCGGTTCGACGTCCGTCGTGTCGAGCTCGTTCAATTTGTCGATGTGAGTCAGAATGCCGTCGAGGTCGTGCGCCATGCGGGCGACTTCCTCGCCGGTCAGGGCGAGGTTGGCCAGCTCGGCGACACGCTGAACGTCCTGTTCGGTGATCTTCACGCGGTGTTCCTGTTTTGCGATTCGCGATAGAGAAGGTCGAGCACGGGGTCCTCAATCAGCGCCGGCCGGGCCGTGGTCGCTCGTTGCGGCTGCCTCTTCGGAGGCATGGGCCGAAAATCAATATCAGTGATGATCGCCTCGCCGAGCGCGTCGGTGAGATTGCGAATCAAAAAATGACGCAGCGTATTGAGCTGGCGCTGCCATACCACGTCCTCGACTTCCACAACCAGGGAACTGCGCACCAAGGTGGTCGCACGTGTGTGCGCGGCGATCTTCTTGCCCGCGGCGAC
>DASQHV010000556.1:0-3969 GCA_035631915.1 Candidatus Acidiferrales bacterium
TGGACGTTTACGAGGCGTCACTCGACGCCGAGTACCTGGCGCATGCGCGCACGCTCGCCGAGGTGATCCTGGAACGCTTTATCGATCGCGAAAAAGGCGGCTTCTTCTTTACGTCCGACGATCACGAGCGCCTGATCACGCGCTCCAAGGCCGCCTTCGACGGCTCGACGCCGTCCGGCAACAGCGCGGCGGTGATGGCGCTGCTTCGGCTCCACGGCTACACCGGCGAGGAGCGCTACCGCGTCGAGGCCGAGCGCACGCTGCGGCTGTTTCGCGAGTTTATCGAGAAGCAGCCGTTCGGCTTCTCGCACATGCTGGAGGCGGTGGACCTCTACCAGCGCGGACCGACCGAGGTCGTGATAATCGGCGATCGCAAGTCGACCGAGACGCGTGAATGGGTCGAGCGGCTGGGGCTGATCTATGTGCCGAACCTGTCGCTGTTCGTCGCCGACGCCGCGGGCACCGCAACCGGTTTCGTCCCCGAGCAGGTGCGCGACAAGCGGCAAATCGACGGCCACCTGACCGCTTACGTCTGCCGCGAGCATACCTGCTCGCCGCCGATCGCGTCGTTCAAGGAGCTCGAGAAGGAACTGGTCGCCTAGCCGGCTCCGCCGCGAGCGTTTCTTTCAGACTCCAGCAATGACCCGCGACGCGCGCGAACCGAAGACCGACGACGCATCGCCGACGCCCCCATTTCCCGTCGACGTCGTCAATCGTCCCGCGCGGCGGCGCGAGCACGCGCGGCTGCGGGTCGTGCTCCTCAATGCGGCGGGCGGTCAGAACGTGGAAGCGATCGTGCGATGCCTTAAGCGGCCGGCGCTGAACGACGCGGACATAATCCTGCTCTGCGAGATCGATCGCTGGACCCCGCGCTCGAGCCGGCGCGATATTCCGGCCGACCTGGCCGCGATGCTTGGGATGAGCTTCGCGTATGTGCCCGAGTTCGGCGTCAAGCGCGTCGGCGAGGGCGGCGCGGGCGACAGCGAAATTTTCGCGTACATGGGCAATGCGATCCTGTCCGCGGCGCCGTTCGAGTCGGCGACGGGCGCCGCCATGCACAATCCACGGAGACCGCGAATTTTCCGCCGCCGGCGTCGCGGACGGTTCTCGCGCGGCGGACCGATCAGGCTGGTCGGCACGCCGACGGGTCTGATCACGTCGATGAAATTTGGCGGCGACTCGCTGACGGTCGGCGTGACGCATCTGCACAGCCGCTGCACACCCGCCGAGCGTGCGCAGCAGATGGCCGATTACCTGGAGAATTTTCCGGCGCGTGGGCCTGCGATTTTCGGTGGCGACCTCAACACCACGACCACCGAACTCGCGGGGATGCGCGCAATGGTGCGAACGGCGCGACAGATGATCGCCAATCCTGCGCGGTTCCATTCGCCGGAGCCGCACGAGCCGCTGTTCGAGCGGATTCGCGAGCGTGGCCTCGTGCTCGAGGGCGCCAACGTCGCGAAGCGGCCGACCTTCACCTGGTCGGGGCTGATTCCGCGCGCGTGGCGGCCCAAGCTGGACTGGCTGGCGGTGCGCGAGCTCGTTCCGATGGCCGGCAGCGCGCGAGTGGTCTCGCCGCGGCATTCGCTTCTGTCACGGCGCGCATCGGACCACGACTTCGTCACCGTCGATATTCATTTGTAGCTGCGTGGATTTGACTTATCGGCACGCGAGATAGGACAAATGGGCGTCCGCCCAACGCTTTTGGGGGCGAGACGCCGTGAGGTGCAGCATGCGTCAGATCGACAGGGTTCGGACGGGATTGGGGCTTCTATTCATATTCGTGTTGATGGCCGCCGTTTGTAGCGCGCCGTCGCGGGCGTGGTGCGCAGCCGCGAGCCTGTGGGTGGCGGACGAGGGCAACAACCGGGTTGTCGAAGTGATACCCAAGCAACTCAAGCACAGCGGCACCCCCTTTCTGATTTTCGACAACAGCGCATCCATCAGCACACCCGGCGGGGTCTGTTTCGATGCCGCGAAAAACCTGTGGGTCACCGGGTTTAACGACGCGGTGCTCGAATTCACCCCGGCCCAGCTCAATGCGCTGCCGACGACGTCCAACCCGGTGCCGGTCACAACTATCATCAGCATGCATTTCAGCGAGACGGTCGGTTGCACGTTCGACAGCCAGGGCAATCTTTGGGTGATCGACGCCGGCGCCAAGGGTGTACACGAGGTTTCGAAGGCCCAGTTGGCCGCCGGCACCGGCACGATCGTTCCAGCGATTTCGGTCACGGCGACGACCGCCCTGGACTTTCCGAATTTTGCGACGTGGGACAAGGGCGGCAATCTCTGGATAACAAGCGAAGACAATTCGAGAATCGCTGAATTCTCCGTCAGTCAGCTCAGCAGCAGTGGCGACAAGGCGCCCGCGGTGCTCCTGTCCGACAACGGCAGCGGCAGCCTCGACGAGCCAGGCCAGCCCGCATTCGACGGCAAGGGAAATCTTTGGGTCCCCAACTACACTAATTCGACCGTAGTCATGTTCCAGAAGAGCGACTTGGGCGTCTCCGGCAGTCCCAACCCCAAAGTCACTCTTCACAGTGCATCCGGCAGCCTCGACGGGCCGTGGGGATTGACGTTTCAAGGGAAGGGTCCTTTGTGGGTCTCGAACTATAGTAGCGGCACAGTCGCGAAGTTCCTGCCAAGCCAGATCAAGAAGAACGGCTCACCGGTGCCGAAAGTGGTTCTGCAGAGCGTGCAAAGCAACGGATATCAAATCGTTTTCGGCCCGGTTTTCTAACGCGACGATGGCGCCATTCAACGGACTCGGCATGAACATGGGCAATCTCGCGCTGCTGTCGGCGGCGGAGAGCCGCTCGATCAGTCCCGAAAATCCCACCGGCGAGAAGGGCGGCGGCGCGAAGATGGCGCCGGACCCCGAGAAAAGTCCGGCGCGCAAGCTCGGCATCGGATGGAAGGTCCGGCCGTACATCATAATTCAGCCGGGCGAAGTGGCGACGCTCGCCGATATCGCGGGCGCCGGCGCGATCCAACAAATCTGGATGACGCCGACGGGCACCTGGCGCTCGAGCATCCTGCGCATCTACTGGGACGACTCGCCGACGCCGTCGGTTGAGTGCCCGGTGGGAGATTTCTTCGCCTGCGGATGGAACAAGTACGCGCAGGTCTCGTCGCTGGCGGTATGCGTGAATCCCGGCAGCGCGTTCAACTGCTACTGGGAGATGCCGTTTCGGCGCCGATGCCGGATCACGATGACCAATGCCGCCGAGTCGGCGATGGTCCTCTACTACCAGATCAACTACGCGCTGACCGAGGTGCCCGACGACGCCGCATACTTCCACGCGCAGTTCCGCCGTGTGAATCCGCTGCCCTACAAGCAGGTCTACACCATCGTGGACGGTGTGCGCGGCCGCGGGCATTACGTGGGCACGTACATCGCGTGGGGCGTGAACAGCAACGGATGGTGGGGCGAGGGCGAGATAAAGTTTTTCATCGACGGCGACGGTGAATTTCCGACGATCTGCGGCACCGGCACCGAAGATTATTTTTGCGGCTCGTACAATTTCGACGTCGGCAAGGAGAACGGCGGCTATCGCGAGTTCACCACGCCGTACGCGGGGTTGGCGCAGGTGATACGGCCTGACGGGCTGTACAACTCGCAGATGCGGTTCGGGATGTATCGCTGGCATATCCCCGACCCGATTCGCTTCGCGCGCGACCTGAAGGTGACGATCCAGGCGCTCGGATGGAAGGGCGATCCGCGCCGCGGTGCGGAGTTCCTGCCGCTGCAGGACGACATCGCGTCGGTGGCGTACTGGTATCAGACGTTGCCGACGGCGCCGTTCCCGGTGCTGAAGAGTCCGGACTATCTGCAGGTCGTGTAGTTGCGCGGCGCGAAGTGCCCGCGTCTGTCGCGGGACGAGTCGCGGACCGCGCGGAGGATCGCGCGTCGGGATTCTTCGCTCCGCAGACTCCGCTCTGGAATGACACGCGTTCGCTGCGCGT
>DASQHV010000557.1:0-5918 GCA_035631915.1 Candidatus Acidiferrales bacterium
CCGACGCGCGCGAAATTCTGACGACTCGCTACGGCACTCGCTCGGCGATACCGGCGCGCATCGCCGCAGACCGCGCGGAGTTGGCCGCACCCTTGGCGCGCGGATGCCCGGCTATCGGCGCCGAAGTCGTTCACGCGGTACGCAACGAGATGGTCCATTCGATTCACGACTTCCTGGTGCGCCGCACGTCGCTCTCGTGGCGTTATCCGGTCGAGGCCGAGGCTGCGGCGCCGGCTGTCGCAAGAATAATGGCGGCCGAACTCGGATGGGACAGCGCGCGCACCGACGCCGAATTGGCCAGCTTCACGCACGAACAGCAAAACCGCCGCGTCGCGGTGTGAACGCGCGTGGCCCCTCGCGAATCGCGCGCCGCGCTGCAAGCCCGCGCCGCTAAAATCTCCGCCGCGTTCGCAAAGCTCTATCCCAAGGCGCGAATCAGCCTCGACTTCAAAACGCCGTGGCAATGCCTGGCCGCGACGATCCTGTCCGCGCAATGCACCGACGAGCGCGTCAACCGGGTGACACCGGCGCTGTTCCGCGAATTTCCCGACGCGCGCGCAACCGCTCTGGCAGCCCCCGCGCGCGTGCGCGAGCTGATCGCAAGCACCGGCTTTTTCCGCCAGAAGACCAATTCCCTGATTTCCACCGCCAAACTCCTTGTCGAGCGTCACGGCGGCGAACTGCCATCCGAACTGGACGACCTGGTCCGCCTCAAGGGCGTCGGCCGCAAGACCGCCAATGTGATCCTGGGGCATGTTTTCGGCAAGCCCGGCTTCGTGGTCGACACCCACGTGCGGCGGCTGACCCACCGGCTTGGATTCACGCGGCAGACCGATCCGGTCAAGATCGAACTCGAGATGCAGAAGATTCTACCGCCCGCCGATTGGACGCCGTTCTCGATGCGCCTGATCTTGCACGGCCGCCAGGTCTGTATAGCACGCGCACCGCGATGCGCCGCCTGCGGAGTCGCTGCCGACTGTCCGAAGATAGGCGTACCCAAGCCCCGCATTTGAACCTTGTTTGAACATCGCGTGCGAAGTGCAATAATTCCCGTTCCACACCCGTCCAAAGGCGTTACGTGAACCGTGAAAATCCGAGTCGAGGACATAACGGCAGAGGCCAAAGCGCTGACTTTTGCCGAATCGGAACAGGAAATTAACCGTATCCTGGGTCAGGGACCGATCCGCGAATATCATCTGGAGGCGCCCGTGGCAGTATCGGTCGAGTTTTACCGCGCCGGCACGGAGTTGTTCTTCGCGGGCAGCCTTAAGACCCGGACCGGTGCGATTTGCGCGCGCTGCGCAGAGGAGTTCGACGCTGACACCGACCGGCCGTTTCGCTTCGTGCTCTCGCCCAAGTCGATCGGCTACGACGCCGACAATCTCCGCGCCGAGGACCTGGAGTTCTCGCTGTACGAGGGTGAGGAAGTCGATCTCGCACCGCTAATCCGCGAGCAGGTTTTGCTCGCGCTGCCGACGCGTCCTCTGTGCCGCGACGATTGCCACGGTCTGTGCCCGAAGTGCGGCATCAATTTGAATCGCTCGACCTGCACCTGTGTCGCAGAATCCTTCGATCCCAGGCTGGAAGTGCTGCGGTCGCTTAAACTGCGGCGCTCCTGATAAGCTCTACCCCAACACTAGGAAGTAATTCGTCATGCAAGCACCCAAACGCCGCACTTCGCATTCGAAGAAGAACATGCGCCGCGCCCACGACGCGCTGCGTGCCGTCAATCCCGGCACCTGCTCGGCGTGCGGCGAGCCCGTGATGCCGCATCGCATCTGCCGCCACTGCGGCTCCTACCGCGGACGCCAGCTCGCCGCAATAAAGGAATAGGCGCTTAAGGTACGCGCCGTGAAAATCGCGCTCGACGCGATGGGGGGTGATCTCGCCCCCAAAGCGACCGTTGAAGGCGCCGTGATGGCGGCGCGCGACTTCGGTATCGAGGTCGTGCTGGTCGGCGACCGGGACATCCTTGCCCGCGAAATTGCCGACCACGACGCCGCCAACCTGCCGATCCGAATCGAGCATGCGCCCGAAGTGGTGCGGATGGACGACTCGCCGCTGGAGTCCGTGCTTTCCAAGCCGCACTCCTCGATTCACGTGGGGCTCGATCTCGTCAAGCGCGGCGACGTAAGCGGGTTCGTCAGCGCCGGAAATTCTGGCGCCGTGATGACCGCGTCGATGATGATCCTCGGCAACCTGGCCAACGTCGACCGTCCCGCGATCGCGTCGCTGGTGCCGACCAGCGAGGGCTTTTGCCTGCTGATCGACGCCGGCGCGAACACCGAGGTCAAGCCGATCAACCTGGTGCAGTTTGCCGTGATGGGCAGCGTTTACTGGCGCTACGTGCGCAATGTCTCGCGCCCGCGCGTCGGCATCCTGTCGAACGGCGAGGAACCGTCGAAGGGCACCGACATCACGCGCGCGGCGGCCGCGATGCTCGAGCAGATGCCGACCTACGTACACTACGTCGGCTACGTCGAGGGTCGCGACATCAACCGCTCCAAAGTCGATATCGTCGTCACGGACGGCTTCACCGGCAACGTCGCGCTCAAAACGATGGAGGGCTTTGCGTCTTTCATCTTGGGCAATCTGCGCAGCGTGTTCGGTTCGAACTGGCGCACGCGGCTGGCGTATTTTCTGGTGCGCAAGAACATTTCGTCGATTCGCGAGCGGCTGGATCCGTCAGAGTACGGCGGCGCACCGTTGCTGGGCGTCGGCGGTGTGTCGATTATCGCGCACGGGTCGTCCAATCCGCGCGCCATCCGCAACGCGATCCGCGCCGCTGCCAACGAGCAACTGGTCCATCGCGTGAACGGCGAGATCCTGGAGATTCTCGGAAAAATTCAGCCCGCGGGTCCGGTCAAGCAGCCGTCGGGCAAGGGCATCCGCGCGCTGTTCTCGAAGATGCGCGAACGGCTGCATTTCCGCGACAAGGACTCCGACGCCTCCAAGCGCGACGACGCGCATCCCGCGCCGGACGCCCACCGCGGAACGGGCGGTCTGGGCGCGCATCACGACGACGTCCATCCCGACGCGCCAAAGATTGCGCGCGCCAATTACGAATCGACCCATTCGGGCACGAGTTCATTGGACGACAAGTCGCGCAATGACTCGAAGACCGAGCAATCCAGGAAGCCGGATCTGCGCGCGGAGCCCGCCACCGGCGCGGACGCCGCACCTGCGTCGGGGCTGAACGGCAACGCCACCGCCGAACCGCATGCGCCAGACAGTGCTCAGGGCGACGAGCATTCGTCCGACCCGTCAAAGAGTCATTCCTGACGGCAGATTGCACCACTTGCAGGGGGAAGTTGGCGCGTATCAGCTGATGCGCGCGATGTGAGGAGCATCGAATGAAGTTGGCGTTTCTTTTCCCGGGACAGGGATCGCAGCGCGTGGGGATGGGCAAGGAGCTCGCCGACAACTTCGACGTCGCGCGCGACACGTTCAAGGAAGCCGATGACGCGCTGGGATTCGCGCTCTCCAAACTCTGCATTGAAGGTCCCGAAGACGACTTGCGGATGACCGCGAACACGCAGCCGGCAATTGTCACCGCGTCGATCGCGGCGCTGCGCGTCTATCGCAAGGAAATCGGCGTCGAGCCGGAAGTCGCGGCAGGCCACAGCTTGGGAGAATACAGCGCGCTGGTCAGTGCGGGCGCGATCTCGTTCGCCGACGCGGTGCGCGCGGTGCGCGAGCGCGGGCGCCTGATGCAGGCCGCGGTGCCGGCGGGCAACGGCGCGATGGCGGCCTTGATCGGCCTCGAGCATCACCAGGTGCAGGAAATCTGCGACGAGGTGAGCCGCGACGGAAAAATAGCCGTGCCCGCCAATCTGAACGCGCCCGGACAGATCGTTATTGCCGGCGACGCCGCGCCCGTCCGCCGCGCGCTGGAAATCGCGAAGGAGCGGGGCGCCTCGATGTCGGTTGAGCTGAAGGTGAGTGCGCCGTTTCATTGCCCATTGATGCAGCCCGCGCGCGTCGCGATGGAACCGGTGCTCAACGCGATCAAGGTGGGCAGTTTCAGCTTCGGCGTAGTCGCAAACGTCACTGCCGAGGTGAATCGCGAGCCGGAGCGTGTCGTACCGCTGCTGCTCGCGCAGATTACGGCGCCGGTGCGATGGGAGGAGTCGATGGGCGTGATGGCGCAGGCTGGCGTTACCGACGCCGTCGAGTTCGGCTGCGGCCGCGTGCTGATGGGCTTGATGCGCCGGACGTACCGAACCATCCGCGTGCGTCCGCTGGAGGATTTGGCGTCATTGAAAGCGGTCAAGGAGGCCGGTGCGTCTCCCAATGGCTGAGTCGCGCTTGCCTGAACTGCTTTCAGTCCCTATGCTGCCCTGATAATTTAACCCCGAAAGATTACCCCACCGCCGTCCTTCCGCTGGCGTTCCTGAAGTTCAGGGCCGGAGAGAGCTTCGCGGCTGGGAGATGTAGATAGAAACTGGATCGGTAGCCGTTCACCGCGCGCTGCCAGGAGGATAGACAGCACGATGGCTCAAGCCATCGAAACCAAAGTTCGCGAAAAAATCAGCGAGCAGCTCGGCGTCGCGGCGGACGAAGTGACTCCCGAAGCGTCGTTTATCGAGGATCTTGGCGCTGATTCGCTCGATATCGTCGAGCTGGTGATGGCGCTCGAAGAAGAATTCAATATCGAGATCTCCGACGAGGACGCCGAGAAAATCCGCACGGTCAAGGACGTCGTCACCTATATCGAGGCTCACAAGAGCTGAAGCCGCTCCCCTTCATAATCGTTCGTGACAATTTTTTCGGCGCGCGGCCGGGTGCGCCCGCGCCCGCCGTCGAACAACGCATCGGGAGCTGACCGATGCGCTGTCCATTCTGCCGCAATCGCGGAAACCGGGTCGTCGATTCCAGGCTCTCCAGCGACGGCAGCATGATTCGGCGCCGCCGGATGTGCTCGTCGTGCAAACGGCGCTTCACGACTTACGAGCGGGTCGAGGAAGCGACCCCGATGGTCGTGAAGAAGGACGGGCGCCGCGAGCCCTTCGATCGCAACAAGATAATCGCCGGACTCAAGCGCGCATGCGAGAAGCGGCCGGTCTCGATGGAAACGATCGAGCAGATCGCCAACAACATCGAGGCGTCGATGGCGGAGCAGGGCGATCGCGAGGTGCACAGCAACGCGATCGGCGCGGCGGTGATGAACGAGCTGCACAAGATCGACCAGGTCGCGTACGTGCGCTTCGCGTCGGTCTATCGCTCGTTCAAGGATATCGACGAGTTCATGCACGACCTCGAAGACCTGATCAAACAGCGCAAACAAGGCCCGGCGCCGCGCACCGGCGACAAGAAGGGCGACTCCGTCTCCTGAAATTCCGATGCGCCCGCGCGACGAGACGGACAGGCGCTTCATGCGTAAGGCCCTCTCGCTCGCCGAATCGCGCCTGGGGCGGACGTCGCCGAATCCCGTCGTCGGATGCGTGCTGGTCCGCGGTGCAAAGGTCGTCGCGCGCGGCGTCACGGGTGACGGCGGCCGTCCTCACGCAGAGACCGTCGCGATCGCAAAGGCGGGCCGTCGTGCACGCGGCACGACCGCATATGTCACGTTCGAGCCGTGCGCGCATTTCGGACAGACTCCGCCGTGCGCCCGCGCGCGGGTAGAGGCAGGCGTCAAGCGGGTCGTGGTGGGATGCGTCGATCCGGACCCGCGCGTGCGCGGCCGCGGAATCGCCATCCTGAAGCGCGCCGGAATCGCGGTGACGATGGGCGTGCTCGCGGACAATCCGCGGCTTACGTGCCGGGTCGCCGGCGGACGCGATCCGGTGCGCGTCGTGATTGACGCCCGGCTGCGGACGTCGCCGACGGCGCGCGTGTACCGTCAGAAGTCCAGTGCCGGGACGGTGCTCGTCACGACGCCCGCGAATCTCGCGCGCGCCCGCCGAAGGTATGCGCAT
>DASQHV010000558.1:0-2459 GCA_035631915.1 Candidatus Acidiferrales bacterium
TGGCGCCGGCCGCGAAGTATGCGCTGACCGGACAGGGAGAAGTTCACGGCGTCGTGACGAGCGGCGCGACGGGCTCGTCGATCGACGCGACGGCGACGCTGAAGCAGGCAGCTGCGAAGTTAGGTGCGGAGTGGCCGGCGATTTCCAACTTCGACGGCAAGCTTCGTCTTGCGGACGGAAAGCTCGCGATCCAGCCCAGCACTTTCATGTTGGGCGCGTCGCATATCAGCCTCGAAGGGTGCATCGAGTCGTTCAGTCCGCTCGATGCGACCTACACGGTCGGCGCTGACACTGTCCAGTTGGCCGACTTCTTGAAGACTCGTCCGCGCAGCGATGTCGTGAATCAAGTCAGCGCGACCGGAACTGCGCAAGGTGAACTGTCGTCGCCGCTGGTCAGCGCCAGGGCTCGATCCGGCAACGGGACGCTCGAAAATGTTGCGTATCAGAATCTCGACACGACGGCCGCATACAAGGCTGCGCGCGTGTCGATGCATCCGATGAGTGCGGAAGTCTTCGGCGGCTCGATTTCAGGAAACGTCGATGCGGCGGCCGGAGCTCAGCCGCGCTTCGACTTGACGCTGACGATGCGCGGCATCGACCTGGAGCAGGCGCTGCGCTCACAGGGCCTGGAAGCCTCGCACAAAATTCGCGGACTGCTCAGCGGCAATGTTGCACTGGCCGGCGCTGGCATGAATTGGGCGGCGATCAAGCCGACGTTGCGGGGCAGCGGACGAGTGGTGCTCGCGAACGGCAAGCTGCTCGGCGTGAACATCGTGGCCGACGCGATCAACGCGGTGGCCGCCGCGCCGGGCGTCAGCCAGCTGGTGAACGTCGCGTTCATGTCGAGTCATCACGGGTTGCTGGTCGATCCCAACACCGAACTCGACGCTGCGAGCATGACCTTTGTGCTCGCCGGGCCGCGAGTCACCACGCACGACCTTTACGCGCAGTCGCCGGACTACACGATTCGCGGCGACGGATGG
The DNA here is from genome assembly GCA_035631915.1 of Candidatus Acidiferrales bacterium. GTDB lineage: Bacteria > Desulfobacterota > Binatia > Binatales > Binataceae > Binatus. Next base: position 984 of record DASQHV010000558.1, read on the forward strand.
TTCGACACCGACAAGAACATCGACATGAGCGGCGACATCCAGTTGTCATTGGGGCTGAAGGTGGCGATCCCGGTTACGGTGATCGGGAAAATTCCCGCGGTGATCGTGCTGCCCGACGTGCCGGTGCTTGCGGGACGAATCGCGATGGGCGCAATCAATACGCCGGGGAACGTGATCCGCGGCGGCGTCAATGCGGTCGGGAGCCTGGTCGGCGCCGGCTCGTCGGCTGGATCGAGCTTGCCGTCGATCCCGAATCCGCTCGACTCGTTGAAGAAGCTGCTGCCCTAGATTGATGGCCGACGCTTTGCGCTCTCAGTGCTTGGTGAGCTTGTCGACCTCAGCCAGTTCTTCCGTCGTGAGTTTCCAGTTGCCCGCCTTGACGTTGTCGGTCACCTGCTCGGGAGTGGTGGCGCCGGAAATCACGCTCGACACCTGCGGCTGCGACGCGAGCCATCCGACGGCCAGCTCGAGTAGTGTGTGATCGTGGTCGCGCGCGAATTTTTCGAGCCGCTCGATCGTCGTGAAATTCTCGTCAGTCAACGTCTGTTGCGCCATCCGCTGCATGAGAGCAAGGCGCGTGCCCTTGGGCGGTTCGGCGCCGCGCCTATACTTGCCGGTCAGGAAGCCGCTCGCGAGCGGGAAGTAGGGCAGGATACCGACGCCGAACTCGCGGCACGCGGGCACCAGCTCGCGCTCGACGCGGCGATCGAGCAGGTTGTACTGATTCTGCGCGGAGACGTAGCTCGCGAGTCCGCCGCTGCGTGAAATCCACGCCGCGTCGGCGACCTGCCATCCCGAAAAATTGCTGGAGCCGATGTAGCGCACCTTGCCGGCGCGAACCAGGTCGTCAAGCGCGGCGAGCGTTTCGGCCTGCGGCGTTTCGGGATCGGGCTGATGAATCTGGTAGAGGTCGATGTAGTCGGTGCCGAGGCGCTTGAGGCTCGCCTCGCAGGCTGCGACGATGTAGCGGCGCGAGCCGCCGCGCATGAACGGTCCGTCGCCCATCGCCATCCCGAACTTGCTCGCGACGATTGCTTCCCGGCGGCGCGGGCCGAGCGCCTTGCCGAGCAGGTCCTCGGAGCCGCCGCGATTGCCGTAGATGTCGGCGGTGTCGAACAGCGTGATGCCCTCGTCGAGGGCGCGATGCACCACGGCGCGGGTCTGTTCGGCGTCGCACTTCATCGCGAAGTTGTTGCAGCCGAGACCCACCACGGAGACCTTGAGACCCGAATTGCCGAGATTGCGAAGTTCCACGAACTTCCCCCTTTCGAATTACGCGCCGACTTCCGGCGCGAAGAAGACCAGCGTGCGAACCTCGATACTCTCACGCGGCGCCGCGTTGGGCGGACTGCTGGGATCCTCGAACGCCGAATGCGCCGTGAAGCGCGAGTGGCGGCCGTCGGAGTCATAGCACTTGAGCAACAGCACTTCTTCCTTGCGCTGATGCGGAATGTAGTACCATCGATGGTTCGGATT